>JBMOGP010000055.1:0-9541 GCA_049318285.1 Hyphomonadaceae bacterium | reverse complement strand
GGGCGGCGCCTCTACTCAACGAGAAGCTTCTGCAACGCCTCCAGCGTCTGCCTGTCGCCATCAGCGAAGAAACCGTGCAGCTGGTCGAAGCCGGGCCCTGCACCAAAGCCCTGATGTGTCAGCACGAGGCGCGTGCCGCCCGTCTCGGGCGCGAGGTGAAAGCTCGTGACTGTCTTCTTGAACAGCTCTGCGTGTGGAAATCCGGGCGGTGTCTGGATCGTGCGGAAGACGAGCAGCCTGTCCGGGACAACAGCCAGGAATTCCTGCTTGATGTTGGCCGGATCGCCTGCCTTGGCAGCCCCATCGTAGCTTGTCTCAAGCTCGCCATGCAGCTTGATTGCGCCAAACGCGCTCGGCGCCGCCCATCCCTTCCAGCCATCCACCGTCGTGACGGCGCGATAGACCCTGGCGGGGTCGGCGGGTAGCCACATAGACATCTGGATCGTGCGTGTGCCGTCCGCCTCGACGAATGAGCTATCCACGATGGGCGCAGCAGTTGGCGTCGCTGCTGTCGCGCACGCAGCAAGCGCGAGGAAAGCTGCACATGCCAGAACCAACCTCATGTCGCCTCCCCTCCTGCAAATCACCGACAACAGCCTGACGCCGGGAGGTTGCCGCGCCGGCAGTCTTGCGAGCCGGGCCGGACCCCGTCAACCTTGCCACTCGCCAGCGCCGGTCTGGCGCAAATGGAGCCGCCCAGCCATGACCGCACTTGTGCAGCCCATGTCACCTCCGCGGTGGACCAGCTCCGCGCTGCACCTTGCGTCCATTGCCTTGGTCGGAGCCGTCTGGATAAGCTCCGCAATCTTTGGCTTTTACATTCTCGCCTTCTATGGCGGCGCCATTCCGGCCAATACGCTGGAGGACTGGAACGAGACGCTGCCCCGGCTCTACGAGGCGAACACGCCCGTCGCGTCCGTCGGCATCGGGCTGCACTTCTTCGCCGGCGCGGTCCTGCTTCTGTTTGGGCCCATCCAGTTGATCGGCGCCATCCGCGCCAAGGCGCCGGCGATTCACCGCTGGATCGGGCGCATCTACGCGCTGGCCGCCCTCGCCGCGGGTGTCGGCGGTCTTACCTTCATCGCGGCGAAGGGCACTGTCGGTGGTCTCGCCATGGATGTCGCCTTCGCCAGCTATGGCGCGCTGATGGTGCTGGCGTCGGCGCAGACCGTGCGGCACGCCATGGCCCGCCGCATCGAGATCCACCGGGAGTGGGCGATCCGCCTGTTCGCGCTGGCGATCGGATCATGGCTCTATCGCATTGGCTATGGCCTGTTCTTCGCGTTCGGCGGCCGCGACAATCCCGGCCATGTCCAGGCCGATTTCTCCGGATGGTTTGACCATGTGATGAACTGGGCCTTCTTCGTACCTCCGCTGATCATCGCCGAGATGTACCTCCGCGCCCGCCGCACCCGTGCCACAACGGCCGGTCGCCTCGGCGCCATGACGGCGCTTGCACTGGGCGCGGCCTTCATCGCCTATGCGACATTCTTCTTCACGCTTTTCGGCTGGGGACCCGCCATCGCCATGCGCTTTGGCGGCGGCGCTTGATCACATGTGCGGACCGGGTCTAGTGCGGGAGAAACAATCAGAGGATCGCCCCATGACCCGCATTGCATTCATCGGCCTTGGCAATATGGGCGGAGGCATGGCTGCGCGGCAGGTCGTCGGCGGTCGCGAGGTCGCCGCGTTCGATCTCAACGAGGCGGCCATCGCAAAAGTTGTCGCGACAGGCGCGACGGGCGCCAAATCCATTGCAGAGGCCGTGGCAGGCGCCGACGCCGTGATCACCATGCTTCCCGCCGGGCCGCACGTCCGCAGAGTCTACGCCGACGACATTATTCCCAACGCACCAAGGTCTGCCCTTCTGATCGACTGCTCCACCATTGACGTGGACTCCGCGCGCGCCGTCGCCATACAGGCAAAGGCCGCTGGCTTCCGCTTCGCCGACGCGCCCGTCTCCGGCGGCACGGCGGCGGCGGATGCCGGCACGCTCGCCTTCATGGTTGGTTGCGATGAAGCAGATTTCTTCGGCGTCGACGAATCGCTGAAGCCCATGTCGCGCGTGATCATCCGCGCGGGCGACCATGGCGCGGGGCAGGCGGCCAAGATATGCAACAACATGCTGCTCGGCATCTCGATGATCGGCACATGCGAAGCCTTTGCTCTCGCCGAAAAACTCGGGCTCGCGCCGGATCGCTTCTTCGAGATCGCCTCGAAGTCCTCCGGCAATTGCTGGTCGCTCTCAACCTACGCCCCCTGGCCAGGCGTTGGTCCGCAGACGGCATCAGACCGCAACTATGAAGGCGGGTTCGCCGCCAACATGATGTTGAAGGATCTGAAACTTGCTCAGGAAGCCGCCGCGCGCTCCGGAGCAACCACGCCGCTCGGCAACAGTGCGGAGGCGCTCTACCAGCTGTTCGACCGGCTCGGTTTCGGCGGGAAGGATTTCTCCGGCGTGCTCCAGATGCTGCGCGGCAATCTGGCTCAGCTCTGACGCCCCGAATGTTTTGTTCCGCCGCAAGCGCAAAGCTCGAGGTCTTGGCTGTTATCTTTCAGCAAACCCCTGCGCCCAGGCATGATTTTTCCGACAAGCTGCCGCTGGAATCTGGAACACGCCCATGGCCGCGCAACCCGACATTTCTGAAGGTCTCGGCTTCCTCCAGCTCGACAGGGACGCCGTGCAGGCTCTGCGCGAGATTGCCCCACTCGTGAGCCAGGCCCAGCCTGGGAGTCTTGCCGCGTTCTACGTCCACATGCGCAAATGGCCGCAGGTCTCGGCGCATTTCAGCGGCGAACCCATGATGGACAAGGCGAAGAACAAGTAGCGGGCGCACTGGGCTGTTATCCTGCAAGGCGATTTCAGCAACGCGTATGTGAACGCGGTGCGCAAGATCGGTCAGGTTCACGCGCGTATCGGACTGGAACTGCGCTGATGCATTGCCAGCTGCAGCTTCATCGCCGAACGCGTATCGGCGCTCATCACGATGCACTGCCACGCCAAGGTCTACTGGCGGCGCCCGATTTGGACGTTGCGCAGCAGATCCGACGCCCAGCGCAAGGCGATGGTGACACGCGACAACGGCGCATTTTTCCGCTCAGGAATGCTCGACATGGACTCCGCCATCTCGATTTATCTCGAGGAAGGCGAGCTGGCGAAGCAGAAGTCCGTGCGTGAGATCGCAACCGCCATTGAATCTTCCTTCAGCGGCATCGTCTACACTGTCGCCGCCGCTGCCGAGCTCGAACAAACCGCTCGGTCAATGTCGTCGATCGCCGAAGCCACCAGCGGCAAGGCTGTCGTGATGTCGGCCGACGCCGAACAGGCAACCAATAGCGTCTCGACTGTGACCACTTCCACCGACGAAGTGAACCACGCCGTCGCTGAAATCTTTCGCCAGGTCAGCCACGCCTCTCGCATGACAGCATCGGCCGTCGTCAAGCCGCGCAGCACCAATGAGAAGATGGTCCAGCTCTCAGCCGCCGCCGACAAGACTGGTCAGGTCATTTCGCTGATCTCCGACATTGCGTGCCAGACCAATCTCCTCGCTCTCAACGCAACCATCGAAAGCGCCCGCAAAGGTGAAGCAGGTCGAGGCTTCGCCGTTGTGGCCGCGGAAGTGAAGGTGCTGGCGGGTCAGACCGGCAAGGCGACCGAGGAAATCGGCCAGCAGATCGTTGCGATGCAGGAGATCAGCCGCCAGTCAGTGGCCGCCATTGCGGAAATCCAGGCCACGATCAACGAGATCGACAGAGTTGCCTCTGCGATGAGCGCGGCGGTGGAGCAGCAATCGGCAACGACACGGGAAATTCCGGCAGCACGGGTGAGGCTGCGATCGGAACCCGCGACGTCACTCACCACATCGCAGACGTGCAACACGAAGCCTCCGAGACCGGCGATGCGTTGACCAGCTGTTCACGGACCTATGTCCGCGTAACACATGAGCGACGGACCGCTCTGCTTCTCCTGCCGAACCCGCCGCAACTGGTAAGTGCCGCTAAATCCCCTTCCCGCGCGCTTACCCCGCAAAGGTCGCGACCGTTCTCCCCGGTCGCGGCCACTGCGTTTCTAGCGCGCAGGCTTCGCCGGCCGCAGATATTGAAACGCTGTCCAAGCCGAGAGTGCAGCTGTGACCACCAGCGTGATCAGCCATCCCCATTCGAAGGCCAGCGTATAAAAGGGGATAAGCACGTAGCCCGGATTGTCGATGCTGTATTGAACCTGCAGGTGCGCGCCGATTGCGCTCACGCCCAGCAGCGAGCCCACAACGATCAGTTCTAGCGCCGTCTTGATCTTGGCCAGCGAAGATACGCGCGCGCCTTCGCCATCGGGGGATGTCAGGCGGATCAACGTCATCGACACATCGCGCAACACGATCACCGCTGTCGCAATAGCGACCACTGGCCAGAGCGGGTAACCGCTGCGCCACATGGCGATCGAGATGACGATCAAGGGCAGGCCAACGATGGCTTTGTCCGCTATCGGATCGATCAGCCGGCCGAATTTCGAATGCGCGTTGAACGCACGCGCGGCCATGCCGTCGAACAGATCGGTGAGCGCAGCCACCGCAAAGAAGATCGCCGCCAGCGTGAGGTTGAGTGCAATGGTCTTCAAGTACTGCGTGAACGCCTTTGCGGCCGACACATCCCCCGGATCTGTCACAACGGGTGGCAATTCACCTGGCGAGACAGCGCCCATCCAGAACAGCCACACAACCACGGGCGCGAGCACGAGCCGCAGCAGCGTCAGCGCGTTGGGCAGATGCTTCATGCGTGGGCGGGCTCCGGGCAAGGCGATTAGTTAGCGGCAAAGCTCAACCATGGGCAGGGCCTTCGGACAGATCCCTCTTGCAGTTCGTGACGGGATATCGTAATGTTATAGTATAACAGATGGAGTTCTCTGATGCGTTCCTCCCGACACCTCCTTCTGGGCGCAGCCGTCGTTGCGCTGTCGGCGCCAGCTGCCCTGGCGCAGACCCAGCCCGCCGTCGAGCAGCACGAGGACCCGGGCGACGTGGTCGTTATCACCGGCGTGGGCCCAGCCCGCACCGGCGACGAGTTGATCGCCTCCACCACTGTGCTCGGGAGCGATGATATCGCGGAGCGCATCTCCGGCAGCCTCGGCGACACGCTGGAGGGCCTGCCGGGCATTTCCACCACCGCATTCGGTCCCGGCGCGAGCCGGCCTGTCATCCGCGGCCTCGGTGCCGAGCGGGTGCAGGTCCTCACCAACGGCATCGGCGTGATCGACGCGTCCGCCGCCAGCCCCGACCACGCGGTCACGGGCGACCCTCTGGGCGCCGAACGCATCGAGATCCTGCGCGGCCCTGCCACGCTTGCCTATGGCGGCGGCGCTGCGGGGGGCGTGGTCAACGTGATCGACGGCCTGATCGCCGAACGCGTTCCCGACGCGCCGCTGAGCGCCATGGGTTATGCTGGCTATACCAGTGCAGACGAGGGCAAGACGCTCGCAGCGCGCGCCACCGGCAGTAGCGGCCCTCTGGTAGGCACGTTGAGCGCGACCTGGCGCGAGAGCGACAATCTCGACATTCCCGGCTTTGCCGAATCCGCGCGCCTGCGCGCGCAGGAAGCTGCCGAAGGCGAAGTACATGACGAAATCTCCGGCACGCTCGAAAACGCGGGCGTCGAATCCCAGGCGATCAGCGGGGGCCTCTCATTCGTGGGTGACGATGGGTTCGTGGGCGTCGCTGTTCGCCAGCTGGAATCGAAATATGGACTTGTGGGTGGTCACGAGGAAGAAGCGGCCGCTCCGGTCGAACTGGGAACGCTGGCGATAGGCGTTGCGGCTGTCGGCGACGCGCCCGACCAGCCCTTTATCGACATGGAGCAGACACGCATCGACCTCCGCGGCGGCTGGAATTTTGCGCAGGGCCCGCTTAAGCGGATCACCGGCGCCGCCTCGGTCGTCGACTACCAGCACACTGAGTTCGAAGGCCCGGGGGTGGCAGGCACTGTCTTCACAAATGAAGGCCACGAACTGCGCCTCGAAGGCCAGCACGCCGCTTTCATGGGCCTTGAGGGAAGTATTGGCCTGCAGTCCTCGCGCCGTGATTTCCGTGCGATCGGCGACGAGGCCTTCGTCACGCCGACCGTAACGGAAGCGACCGGCGTCTTCATCTTCGAGACCTTCGAGCAGGACCAGTGGGGCCTAGAAGGCGGGCTGCGCCTTGACGAAGTGAAGCTCGACAACGCGATCGCCGGCGAACAGTCTTTCGATACACTCAACGCATCCTTCGGCATTCACGGTCACGCAACTGAGCAACTCTTCCTCGGCCTCACCGCCAGCCGCACCGAGCGCGCGCCCACCGACGTCGAGCTCTTCGCTGACGGCCCGCACCTCGCCACCCAGCAATACGAAGTCGGCGACGCGACGCTCGACACCGAGCGCGGCGTCAGTCTGGAGGCCAGCGCGCGCTGGGAGGCAGGCCCGCTCCGCATCGACGGGAGCTTCTATCGCTTCGACTTTGAGCGCTTCATCTTTCTCGCTCCGACCGGCGCCGAACTTGATGGCCTGCCGGTCTTCGAGGCGACACAAGCGGACGCAAACTTCACCGGCGCAGAGATCAGCGCAACGCTCGAACTCGGCGAAGCCTTCGGCGTACACTGGCACGTCGATGGCGCCGCCGATGTGGTACGCGCAAAACTCGACGCTGGCGGCAACCTGCCGCGTATCCCACCCATGTCCGCCACGGCCGGCATCGAAGCTGAGACCGATTTCGTTAAAGCCCGCCTTGAAGCACGCTGGGCCGACGACCAGGATCGCGTCACGGCGGGTGAACTGCCAACCGATGGCTGGACGGCGATCGACCTGCGCACCACCTGGCATGTGACGCCCGAAGTCGATCTGATCGTCGAGGGGACCAACCTCACCGACGAGGAAATCCGCCACCACGCCTCGCCGCTGAAGGACCTCGCGCCGATGGCCGGGCGCGGCTTCCGCATCGGCCTGCGCGCAGATTTCTGAGGGGGTCGCCTCCGGTTTCGCGTACTGGGCGCGAAGCCGGGCGAACCGCATGAAGCTCGCTCAGCGCGGCCCGGCGACGATCTTGTCGTCGTGCAGCGCCGCGACCTCCGTGTTCGAAAAGCCGATCTCGGCCAGCAATTCGTCCGTGTGCTCGCCGAGGCTCGGCCCGCGCGTCGGGGGCACGCGCTCGGCGTCCGAGAACGCAATAGGATTTCCGGGCGTAAGATACGCGCCGATTCCGGGATGCTCGAGCATCGAGAACATCGGATTGGCGGTCGAGACGTCCGGATCCTGCTCGACCGCTTCCTTGAACGACCGATAGCGGCTCCACGTCACGCCCCGGCTGTCGAAGGCCTGAGCGAAATCTTCGATGCGTCGGCTGTCGAAGAACGGCTTGAGGACAGCTGTGATCGCGTGGCGATGCTTGAACCGCTCGCCCTCGCGGCTGAGGTTGGCGCCAAGCTTGGCTGCGAGTTCGTCGAAGGCGGGCTGCGTATGCGTTGCAGCCTTCAGATTGTCCCACTGGCGCACGGTAAGGGCGACCACGATGACCCGCCCGTCGCCCTTGCAGACAAAGTCCTGCGCGTAGGCGCCATAGAGCGAGTTACCCATCTTCGGCCTGTCATAGCCGTTGATCGTCACCTCGCCGATGATACCGAGATTGCCCAGCATCGCCAGCGCCATGTCCTTGAGCGCCAGCTCCACCAGTTGGCCGCGGCCCGTGAGCCGGCGGTGGCGCTCTGCAGCCAGGATGCCAAGTGCGGCCTGCTGCCCCGTAATGCAGTCCCACGCTGGCAACACATGTCCTGTCGGCTCCGTCGACCCCTCGGGCCCGGTCGCTGTCGGAAACCCGACCGCAGGGTTCACGGTGTAGTCGACCTGCGGCCCGCCGCTGCGGTCGCCCATGATGGACATCATGATCAGGTCCTCGCGATGCTGGCGCAGCGAGTCATAATCCATCCAGCCGCGCACCCGTAGGTTGGTCAGAAAGATTCCGGCCTGTTCGCCCGGCGCGCAGATCAGCCGCGTCACCACCTCCTGTCCACGCGGCGTCGCCATGTCGACGGCGAGGCTGCGCTTGCCCTTGTTCAGTCCCGCCCAGAAGAGGCTGCGCCCCTTGTCGGTCACCGGCCATCGCTCATAGTCGAGACCACCACGTATGCGGTCGAACCGGATCACGTCGGCGCCCATCTGCGCCAGCGTCATACCCGCCAGCGGCGCCGCGACGAAGGCCGAGCCCTCAACGATGCGAAGACCCTCAAGTATCTTGACCATGGCTTCCCCCACCTTGCGCCGGGGTCATCGTCCATCGGCAGGACGCGCCGGCTTGTTCTGGTTTACGCGGTCGTCCACCTGACGCGCGCCTGCATGCCGATCAGGTCTTCGCCATTCGCCGTGTAGAGGTGCAGCTCGCCATTCTCGTCGGTACGACCGTTGAGCGTGATGGCGTCGAAGTCGAACAGCGGCCGCATCCCACGAAACTGAAGATGGGCAGGTCGCGCACCCTCCGGCGCGCGACGCAACGCTGCATTAAACAGCAGGATCGCCTGCAGCGGACCGTGCACCACGAGACCGGGATAGCGCTCCACCTCCGTGGCGTAGCTGCGATCATAGTGGATGCGATGGCCGTTGAACGTAAGCGCCGAAAACCGGAACAGCATCACGGGATCGATCGCAATCGCCTCGCGCCAGTCGCATGGCGGCAGCGGGGCAGGCGCAGGCGGCGTGAATCGCTCAGCGATCGCGATGAATGCGAGATCCTGTTCCTCGCGCATGGCGACGACGCCATTGGCGCGAACTTCGTGCGCCATCGTCAGCAACACCATGGGGCCGGCTGCGCCGGATTTCTCGGCGATCTTCGTGATGGTCGACGTGCGCTCGATGCTGTCCCCTATCCGAACAGGCGCCTCGAACGCGCAACGGCTGCCCGCCCACATGCGGCGCGGCAATTCGATCGGCGGCAGGAAACCGCCGCGACGTGGATGGCCGTCGTGGTCAACCTCCGACATCAGCGAGAGCGGCAGGAAGTTCATCCATGTCCAGATCGCGGGAAGAGCATCGCCCTCGGTCAGCGCCTGTCCGTTGGCGTGGTTCAGTGTGAGGGCCAGCGCCCGCGCCGGAAAGGCGGCGACGGTGTCACGCAGCGTCTGGCTGCGCCCCACCCAATCCTGCCAAGCTCCGTCGGCCATGCGTCCTCCAGCCCGTGGCGGAAGTTTGGGTCATTATGGCGCGGGCCCGGCGCGAACGAAAGTCGAAATCGTCTGATTTACGGTGCCGTAAGGTCGCCCGGGCCATTGCATGCGCGCAAGGGCAGGCTCAGCTATCCGCCTAGGCCGAGAGGGGCGCGATGCCGTTGAGTCGGGTTGAATTCAATGCGTTCTGCGGCGCATTGCCGGCGACCCGTTTCGTCGAACAATGGGGAGGCGCGCAGGTGTGGAAGGTGGGAGGGAAGGTCTTCGCCATGGCGTGGTTCGAGAAGGGGAGCGAGCCTGCGATCACCTTCAAGGTGTCCGACATCGGGTGGGAGGTGCTGCGCGAGGCGCCGGGGTGCAGGCC
>JBMOGP010000054.1:0-9716 GCA_049318285.1 Hyphomonadaceae bacterium | reverse complement strand
GTCGTCTGCGAAGAACCTGCGGCGGCAATGCTGTTCTGGAGCAGGGATGCGATATCGGTAACACCCTGCACAGTTGCTTCGTCAGCGGTCACGACCGTCATGGCAGAAGCGCTGCTGAAGGTGTCGTTCTGAATACGCGTTCCTGTAACCGTGACGACGTCGCCCTCGTCGGCTTCCTGCTCTTCAACGGGCTGGACGGTATCGACGACGGGCTGAGCTTGCTGAGCAAACGCAAAGCCACTGGTTGCCGTGAACAACGCGCCAAGTGCCACTGACCGGCAAAGCCGACCAGACGATGTCTTTTTCATTAGTGACCCTCTGTCCCTGTGGCGCGAACCAGTCGCCAATCGATGCCGTCGATCAGACGTCGTCCCCACCGCTACTGGAACGACACCACGATGACAGTCTGCTCGGGTCAAGATCGAATATCGATACGGCATGCCGGAAAACAGTGCGATTCAAGGGATTCCGATCGAATGTCACACCCGTCCCAAAAGTTCCGGTGCCTGTCATGCGGGCAGTTTTGCACGATTTTTACCCTACTTTGCTTGCTCCCAAATCATTAGTTGTCAGCAGGACGCTACGGAAGGTGAATTGCGATTCTGCCGGCCGGGTTCAATCGCGCGTGTTGGACTTCGTGGCTCTGAACTCGATACGTTTTCCGTCCGGTGTGACGCGCGTGCATCGCTCCTGGCGGACGTCGTCTGTCCAGTTGCATTCGAGCTTCGAGCTGTCCTTAAGGAAGTCGGTGCCTTTGCCGTTTCGCTTGTTGTTGACGTAGAGGCCTTCGAAGTATTCGCCGTTGGCGTAGGTTACCGTGACGGGTCCGCTGAGAGCGCCATTGGTCCAGTTGCCGTTGAGCGTGCCGGTGCTGGCGAACTCGACCGCCTGGCCGTGCGGGCGATGATCGCGGAACTGGCCGGTGATCTTGCGGCCATCCTTGAAGGTCAGCTCGCCAGGGCCTTGCTGCTCGTCATTGACGAAAGCGCCTCGGAAAATGCGGCCATCACCGAAGGTGGCGGTAGCCTGGCCGGTGCGCAGATCGTTCACGAACGGGCCGATATAGGCGTACTCGCCGTCGATGCGGGCCAGCCGGCCGTCGCCCTGGCGCCTGTCGTTCACCCAGCCGCCGTCATAGGTCCATTGCTGATCGCCTGTAGTGTCGACGCCGTGGCCGTCGCGCTTGTCGGCCTTCCATTCGCCGACATAGACCGAGCCATCGCCGAGTTTCTGCGTGCCCGTGCCTTCGCGCTTTCCGGCAACATAGTCGCCGTCATAAGTCGAGCCATCGGCGAAGATCATGCGGCCCTTTCCCGAGCGCACGCCGTTGATGAAGTCGCCCTCATAGCGCTCCCCGCTCGGCAGGGTCTCAGCGCCCCTGCCATTGATCTGGCCCATCGTGTAGGCGCCTTCGTAGACATATCCTGTCGGACAGGCGTACAGGCCCTGGCCGTGGCGCTGTCCGCTGACAAATCCGCCGGTGTAGGTGCAGCCATTGGCGAGCGTCTCGGCGCTGGGGCCGTTGCGCAAGATGTCGATGCCCAACGACATGATGTCCCTGACGCCGCCCCTTTCCGCGCAGGCGCACGAGATCGGCGAGACAGCATAGGCCCCGCCGGGACTGATCTGACCGATGGGACGCTCAGGGGTGATCGACGGGGCGGATCCGCGGGCGCAGGTGAAGGTGATCTCCTTCAACGTTGCAAGGCCGGTCGCCGAGGCGTTGTTAAGCAGGCGCAATTCGACATTCGAGCCGTCGCAGCCCGGGGCGGATGACACCCGCCACTGGACCTCCCGGCCGTCGGTCCAGCGCAGACCGGAATTCCATTCCGGGCCCTGCCACGCAATGGCGGCCAATGGAAAAGCTAGCGCGGCCGCTGCAGCCAGAGCCATTAGCGCGCGGCGCACCAGCCTTGATACGGTCATCGATCCCCACATCAGCATTCTCCCGCGACCTCCGGCCTGCGCCAGCGAGTCTCATGCCGCGGGATTCCACGTCAAGTTTAGCCGAACTGTGGCGTGGTGGCGGCGAGGGCGCAGAAAGCATGGCGGGGAACCGGAAGGTTGGCGCCGCGTTGCTGCGCTGTTGAACCCAGGAACCGGAGCTAACTCGACATGCGCACGATCCTTTACGCTCCCGCCGTCGCCCTGCTTGGCATCGCGCTGATGAGTGCTTGCGGAACGAATATGGAGCAACGGGCTGCGACGGGCGCGGCAACCGGCTTGATCGTCGCCGGCCCTGTCGGCGCTGCTGTTGGCGCCGCAGCAGGCGCTGTGACCAGCGAGGTCAAAGAAGACAACAAGTAGCATCCATCCCTTCGATCGGTCCGATCACTCCGACCCGAAAAATGCTGTGCGCGAGGCGCTGTTTCGGCTAGCTTGACCGCTCATTAAAGGGGCAGGTCATGACGGGTCGGAGCATCCTCGCGTTTTGCGTTGTGGCGGGCGCCGCAACCTTGCTCTCGGCATGCGGCACCAACATGGAGCAGCGCGCGGCAACGGGAGCCGCGACAGGCCTGATCATCGCTGGCCCGGTGGGCGCGGCGGTCGGGGCAGTGGCCGGCGCCGTGATCAACGAGGCGGACGAAGAGAACTAGGCTCTTGCCAGGCCTTGTCAGCAGCCTGACACAGCTGGTCTGGCGAACCTAACCGGAACGGCCCATATTCGGGCCATGGCGAAACCACCCTCACGATCGTCCTCAAGGCCCGCTGGCAAGGCGGCCAAGCCGACGGCCTCGGCCGCGGCGCCTGTACATAAACGCGGCTCCGGCGTCGCCGAAGGTCCGCAGGCCGCATTCAAGGCGCAGAAGATGTCTGCGGTCGCGCTGGCGGAGGCCTCCAATGTCTGGACGCCGCACCGGCCGGAGCGCAACTGGGACAAGTTCGAGGGGGGCCGGAAATTCCGCGTCGCGTCTAACTACGAGCCTGCGGGCGACCAGCCGCAGGCGATCGCCGATCTCGTTCAGGGTGTAAAGGACGAGGAGCTCGACCAGGTCCTTCTCGGCGTCACCGGCTCTGGCAAGACGTTCACGATGGCGAAGGTGATCGAGGCAGTGCAACGACCCGCGCTGATCCTCGCGCACAACAAGACGCTGGCAGCGCAGCTCTATGGCGAGTTCAAGAGCTTTTTCCCCGACAACGCCGTCGAGTATTTCGTGAGCTACTACGACTACTATATGCCCGAGGCTTACGTCCCCCGGACCGACACCTACATCGAGAAAGAGAGCTCCATCAACGAAGCGATTGATCGAATGCGCCACTCGGCCACGCGGGCGATTCTGGAGCGGGATGATGTGATCATTGTCGCCTCGGTGTCGTGCATTTACGGCATTGGGTCGGTTGAGACTTATACCGCGATGACGTTCGAGCTGGCTCAGGGCGAGGCCAGAGACCCCAGGCAGGTGGCGGCGGATCTCGTGGCGCTGCAGTACAAGCGGAATGATCAGGCGTTTGGGCGGGGGACCTTTCGGATGAAGGGAGATACGCTCGATGTCTGGCCGGTGCACCAGGAGGACCGGGCGTGGAAGATCTCGTTCTTCGGCGATGAGGTCGACAAGATTACCGAGTTTGATCCGCTGACGGGCAAGGCGACGCGGCCGCTGGAGCGGATCAAGGTCTACGCCAACAGCCACTACGTCACGCCGCGGCCGACGCTCAACCAGGCGGTGGAGTACATCAAGGAGGAGCTGCGCGGGCGGCTCAACCAGCTGACGCAACAGGGCAAGCTCCTCGAGGCCCAGCGCCTCGAACAGCGCGTGCAGTTCGACATCGAGATGATGCTCGCCACCGGCTCATGTGCCGGCATCGAGAACTACAGCCGCTATCTCACGGGCCGTGCGCCGGGCGAGCCGCCGCCTACCCTGTTCGAATATCTGCCCGAAAACGCGATGATCTTCGTCGACGAAAGCCACCAGACCATCCCTCAGATCGGCGCGATGTTCCGGGGCGACTTCAACCGCAAGTTCACCCTGTCCGAATACGGCTTCCGTCTGCCCAGCTGCCTCGACAACCGCCCGCTCAAATTCGACGAGTGGGAGAAGATGCGCCCGCAGACCATACACGTCTCGGCAACGCCGGGCCCGTGGGAGCTCAACCAGACCGGTGGCATCTTCACCGAACAGATCATCCGCCCGACCCACCTGATCGACCCGCCGGTCGAGATCCGCCCCGTCTACAAGGACAACGCCAACCAGGTCGACGACTGCATCCACGAGGTGAAGGAGACGGCGAAGAAGGGCTACCGCTCGCTCGTCACCACGCTCACCAAGAAGATGTCCGAGCAGCTGACCGAGCACATGCACGAGCAGGGCGTGCGCGTGCGCTACATGCACTCCGACATCGACACGATCGAGCGTATCGAGATCATCCGCGACCTGCGCCTCGGCAAGTTCGATTGCCTGATTGGCATCAACCTGTTGCGCGAGGGGCTCGACATTCCCGAATGCGGCTTCGTTGGCATCCTCGACGCCGACAAGGAAGGCTTCCTGCGCTCCGAGACGTCGCTGATCCAGACGATCGGCCGGGCGGCGCGCAACAGCGAGGCGAAGGTCGTGCTCTATGCCGACACCGTCACCGGCTCGATGACACGCGCCATGGCGGAAACTACGCGCCGCCGCGAACGCCAGATGGCGCATAATGCGGAGTACGGTCACACGCCGATCACTGTGATCTCGGGCGTGAAGGACGTGCTCGAAGGCGTCACGTCGAAGGCGGCGCAGGGCCTCTTGCCGAAAGGCCGCGACCCCAACAAGCGCGGGCGTGGAAACATGCTGCCCGGTATGGAAGAGGAGGGCGCCGAGTTCATCGGCAAGGGCCACAACCTCACCCGCGTCATCGACCAGCTCGAAAAGGAAATGCGCGAAGCCGCCGCGAACCTGGAGTTCGAGCTGGCCGCCCGCCTGCGCGACGAGGTGAAGAAGCTGCGCGACGTCGAGATCGGGTTGGGTGTGGAGAAGGTGATGGGGCCGGCGGATTAGGCTGCCGAGACCATACTGAAGGGATTCTCCCAGCTCGGTGCGCTCATCACTTCACTCGACTGAGGCCCCAGCTTCCCTGATCCGTTCGGAGGGTCCTGGGTTTGCAAAACTCGATCTTATGAGCATGCGAGGGCGCTGCGCCCCCACACATAGCTCGGACGACCCGCGCGCCGTGCCCGCCGGAGCGGCAGCGCGAAGTGCGCCGGTGACAGGCTGCGCAGGCGCGGCGGAGGTCGGGGCTGCTTGAGGCCAGCGCGGGGGCGGTGCAGGGTGGCTGCCGCTTTTGGAGCAACAGCATGGCGGACCGCATTCCGGAGACCATTCGACGCTGGCACGTGATCGCGCTGGAGCGCCGGGCCGACGATCTTGCCGGCATCCTCGCGGAGGACTGCGTGTTCGAGAGCCCGGTGGTCCACACGCCGCAGAAGGGCCGCGCTATCGTGGAGGCGTATCTGCGGGGGGCGCTGCACGTACTGAACACGGAGCACTTCCGCTATGGCGAGGAATGGTATGCCGAACGCTCGGCCGTGCTGGAGTTCTTCTCCGAGGTCGACGGCATCACGATCAACGGCGTCGATATCATAAGCTGGAACGACGCCGGGCTGATCACGTACTTCAAGGTGATGGTGCGCCCGCTGAAGGCGATCAACACGCTGCATGCGAAGATGGGTGATTACCTGATGAAGATGGGCGCGGTGAAGGCGCGCTAGCGGTCCTGCGTCGGGACGTAGGGGCTGATCAGGCCGAGCGGGGCCGCCGTCGTGCGCTTGGCGACATTGACGATGATGCGCGACTGTATGTCGGAGACGAGGCCGAGGGCCAGGATCTTGTCGCGCAGGAAGTTGTCGTAGGCGTGCATGTCGGTGGTGACGACGCGGCAGACATAGTCGACGGCGCCGGTTACCGTCATGCACTCGATCACTTCGGGCCATTTGCGGACGGCCTGCTCGAATTTTTCGAGGTTCTCGCGGCTGGGCAGCTGCAGCTTCACGTTGGCGACGACTTCGAAGTTCAGGCCCAGCTTGTCGTAGTTGAGCAATGTCACGCGACGCGCAATGATGCCTTGCTCCTCCATCCGCTTGATGCGGCGCCAGCAGGGGCTGGAGGACAGGCCGACCTTCTCTGCGATCTCGGCCACGGATAGGGCCGCGTCTCGCTGAATCAGGTCGAGGATTTTCGCGTCGATGGCGTCGAGTTCAACGGCCATGAATTGCTGCCTTTGGTCGTGTTTGTAGTGGATTATTGCCGAACCTGTGCCAGATCGCGCACCGAATGGCAAATGTTTCCTGCGAAATTGGGCAATATATTTGCCGTGACCCTATGTTCCATAACCGGAGGCGCACGACTTGAAGAAAGGTAGCCCTGTATCGGGTGGAATTTCCCTCGATGACAAGTACCTGCTGGAGCGGGGCCGCGCCTTCATGACGGGCATCCAGGCGCTTGTGCGGCTGCCGCTCGATCGCAAGAGGCTGGACCGCAAACTGGGCCTGAATACGGCGGGGTTCATTTCGGGTTATCGCGGCTCGCCGCTGGGCGGTTACGACCAGCAGATCCGCGCCGCCGGCAAGCTGATGGACGCGCACGACGTGAAGCTGTGGGAGGGCCTCAACGAGGACCTCGGCGCGACGGCCGTCTGGGGCTCGCAGCAGACACACATCTTCCCGGGCGCGAAGTTCGATGGCGTGTTCGGCATCTGGTACGGCAAGGCGCCAGGCGTCGACCGCACCGGCGACGTGTTCAAGCATGCGAACATGGCGGGTACAGACCCCAAGGGCGGCGTGTTGGCTCTTTGTGGCGATGATCCGAACTCCAAATCTTCGACGCTCGCCTCGCAATCCGAATTCGCGATGATCGACGCGGAAATGCCGGTGCTGGCGCCGGCCTCCATCCAGGAAGTGCTCGACTACGGCATGATCGGCTGGGAGCTGTCGCGTTATTCGGGGCTGTGGGTCTCGATGATCTGCCTCGCGGACACGATGGATAGCGGGGCTGTGGTCGAGGTCGGGCTGGATCGCTATGCGACTGTGCGGCCCACCGACTTCGCCATCCCCGAGGGCGGGCTGGGGCTGCGCATGGGCGACACGCCGCTGGGCAAGGAAGCGCGCCTGCGTCAGCTGAAGATTCCTGCGGCGCAGGCCTTCGTGCGCGCCAACAAGCTGGACAAGCCGCTGCTGGTCGGCCGGCAGAAGAAACTCGCCGTCGTGGTGGCCGGTCAGGCAGCGCGCGACGTATACGAGGCGCTCGGCGCGATGGGCCTGTCGCCGGAACAGGCGGCGGATCTTGGTGTCTCGATCTTCAAGGTCGCGATGCCGTGGCCGCTGGAGCCCACTGCGATCGGTGATTTCTGCCGCGGCTTCGAGCGCGTGCTGGTGATCGAGCACAAGCGCGCCATCATTGAGCCGCAGCTTAAGGATGTGCTCTACCACCTCCCGGATGCGGAGCGCCCGATCATCGAGGGCAAGCTGGACCGCGACGGCGCGCGGCTCTTGTCAGACATCGCCTCGCTGTCGACGGCGGACATCGCAATGGCGCTGGTGGGGCGGCTGGCCGATGGTCCGCACCGCGCGAAGGCGGATGCGTATTTTTCCAAGGTGAACGGAGCCAAGCAGGCTGTCGCCGGGATGAACCAGATCAACACGCGCAAACCGCACTTCTGCTCGGGCTGTCCGCACAACACGTCCACCACGCTGCCCGAAGGCTCGCGCGCGCTGGCGGGGATTGGTTGCCACTACATGGCGACGTTTACGCCGGAGCGGCGCACCGACATGCACACGCAGATGGGCGGCGAAGGAACGCCGTGGATCGGCCAGATGCCGTTCACGACGGAAAATCATGTCTTCGTGAACCTCGGCGATGGCACCTATTCGCACTCCGGCTCGCTGGCGATCCGCGCGGCGATCTCCGGCAAGGTCAACGCCACCTACAAGATCCTCTACAACGACGCCGTCGCGATGACCGGCGGTCAGCAGGTGGAATCCGGCCAGACCGTGCCGCAGATCGCCCGGCAGGTGGAGGCGGAAGGCGTCAAGACGATCGTGATCGTCGCGGACGACACCACACGCTATGCCAGCGTCAGCGACCTGCCCGAAGGCACACGCATCTTCGATCGCAAGAAGCTGGAAGAAGTGCAGATCGAGCTGCGCAACACGCCGGGCGTCTCGGTTCTGATCTATGACCAGGTCTGCGCCACCGAAAAACGCCGCCGCATCAAGCGCGGCAAGATGGAGGCGCCGACCAAGCGCGTCTTCATCAACCAGGCTGTCTGTGAAGGCTGTGGCGATTGTTCAGTGAAGTCGAATTGCCTGTCGGTTGAGCCGGTCGAAACGGAGTACGGCCGCAAGCGGCAGATCAATCAGTCGACCTGCAACACAGACTATTCCTGTATTGAGGGCTTCTGTCCGTCCTTCGTCACGGTTGTTGGTGGCGATCGGAAATCCGATGTCGAGCGCGGCGCGCCGACATTCGACGTGTCAGGATTGCCGAGGCCGGCCCTGCCGCAACTTGGGCATGAGGCGTGGAACGTGCTCTTCACCGGCGTAGGCGGCACAGGCGTCACGACGGTTGCGGCCGTGCTCGCCATGGCGGCGCACGTTGACGGCAAGGCGTCCCAGACGCTGGACATGACGGGTCTCGCGCAGAAGGGCGGGCCGGTGCTCTCCCATGTGCGCTTCGCCCTTGACCCGGACGACATCAAGGCGGGCAAGACGCCTCCAGCATCGGCAGACGTCATCATCGCGTGCGATCTGGTCGTGGCGTCGTCGGGCGAAGCGCTGGTCATGTTCGACAAGGCGCGCACGGCTGTCGTCGCAAACCACGACGTGACGCCGACCAAGGAGATCATCGAGAACCGCAATGTGCGCTTCGACCCGGAACTGCTGACGGCGCGCGTGCGCTCGCGGGCGAAGTCGTTCGCGGCGACGAATGCCGAGGCGCTGGCCGAGCATCATTTCGGCGATGCGATCTACACCAACATGGTCATGCTGGGCATGGCGTGGCAGAACGGCCTGATCCCTGTGTCTGATGCTGCGATCTATGAAGCCAATCGGCTCAACAAGGTCAAGATCAAGGAGAACGCGGCTGCGTTCGACCTCGGACGCATCGCCGCCGTAAACCCCGATGTGATTCAGGCGGCCGCGCCCAAGCGCCCGGAGATCGAGCCGCTGAAACTCGACGAGCTGATCGCGCGCCGCGCCGAGATGCTGAAGGAGTATCAGAACGCCGCCTATGCCGACATGTACGAGGCGCGCATCGCGCGCGTCCGGGCGGCGGAGAGCAATCTGGGCCTGGGCGAACAGTTGACCTATGCGGCGGCAACGTATCTCGCCAAGCTGATGGCCTATAAGGATGAGTACGAGGTCGCGCGGCTCTATACGCGTCCGGAGTACAAGCAGGCTGTCGAGGACACGTTCGGCAAGAACACCAAGCTGACTTTCCTGCTTGCGCCGCCGATGATCTCGAAGAAGAACCACAAGGGCGAACTGACGAAGAAGTCGTTCGGCCCGTGGATGATGATGAGCTTCAAGCTCCTCAGGAAACTCAAATTCCTGCGCGGCGGTTCGTTCGACATCTTCGGCAAGACCGAAGAGCGCGTGATGGAGCGCCGACTGCGCGACGAATATCTCGAGCGGCTGGAGAAGCTGTCCGCCGGGCTTCGCGCCGATAATCATGTGCTGGCGGTCGAGATTGCGAGCCTGCCCGACGACATCCGTGGCTATGGCCATGTGAAGGAGCGCGCCGTCG
>JBMOGP010000053.1:0-9846 GCA_049318285.1 Hyphomonadaceae bacterium | reverse complement strand
GACTGCTTCTCGTCATTGTAGCCGTCAAAGCGCTGCCGCGTCTCCTTCGTGATCGGCCCCACCGCCTCGCCGATCTCGTCGACTCCCGCCTCGATGCAGAGCCCGTCCGGTCCGCGCACAGGCTGCTCCGTCTCGACATCGAAGCGGAGGATCCGCGCCGGCAGCCGCCCACGCAGCAGGCGAGGAACGCGCCCGACGGCGCCGATCTTCCCATCAAGATTGAAGAAATTCACATTGCCTTCGGTCGACCCGTAGAACTCGACCAGGCGCTTTATGCCCGTACGCGCGACGAACTCGGCCCAGACATCAGCACGCAGACCATTGCCAAAGCCCCTGGTGATCTTGTGGCTGCGCTCGAGCGCGCTTGGCGGCTGGTTCATGAGATACCGTCCCAGCTCGCCGATATAGACGAGCATGGTGGCATGGCTGTCGATTGCTTCCTGCCAGAATTGCGAAGCGGAGAATTTTCGCTGCAGCACGATGCAGGCGCCTGCGTTTAGCGCAGTGCCCACCCCACACATCCCGCCCGTCGCATGATAGAGCGGGAGCGTCAGCAGGATACGCTCGTCGCGGCTAGCCTGCGTCGCATCCTTGAACACGCGCATCAGACCACGCGCCCGCACGCCGGAAATCTTGGCCGCCTTGGGCAGGCCCGTCGTGCCGGATGTGTAGATATAGAGCGCAACGTCGCCACCCTTGACGCCGGCGCGAACGGAGCGGTCGAGACGGGACTTCGCTGCGCGATCCACTGCGCCGTCAATCTGCACAAGCCCATCGGCAGGCCCGCCAAGCACGAAGGCGCCGAGCGGCAGATCAACCTGCCCGCGCGCTGATGCAAACTGCGGCGCAAGCTCGGGATTCATGACGATGGCCTTGCAGTCGACGATCCTGACGCAATGCGCGAGACCAGCACCGGCCAGGTTGTAGTTGATCAGCGCCGTCCGCACAGCGATCTTCGCCATACCCGTCCAGAAGGCGATGTAGTCCGGCCGGTTCTCCATGAAGAGCGCAACCGTATCGCCTGCCTTCAGCCCAGCCGAAAGTCCCCAATCGGCAAACTGGTTCGCGCGCGCCTCGAACTCCGCGTAGGTCGCGTCCTTGCCCTCAAACGAAATGAAGGTCCGCTCGCGCTGGCCGTCGATCGTATCCTCGATCGCGTCTGCCAGCGTGTAGTCTGCCTCCGGATCGAACTTTCCGACCGCGCCGATGATGCGGCGAAATCCGTCGATGTAGATCCAGTCGCTCTTCAGGCCTTCGAACAGGTTCATGATGACGGGCCAGCTGGAGTGCGGGAGAGCAAGACTACGAAGATGCGATTAAAGCTGCGTTGATGATGCTTTCAACGCAAGATCTGGTCATCGCCGCGATGCGCCGCGTGTCCGGTTGCCTCTTGCATCTCCGGTCGCTCTCGGCTGCAATGTGGCAAACTCCGGAGTTTCCACATGCGCCGTCTCGCCGCCCTGCTCCTGCTCGCGTCCGCCTGCACGACAACGCCGGCCGCATCGCCCCCGAACAACAGCCCCATCCAGATGAACCGGGACGCCGCCGGCGCACGCGGTCCGGTTCGAAATCTCGCGCCCCAGGCCGGGCAGGAAATCACCACCATCCGCTACTGGAAGATCCGCAAGGGCACGTTCCCGCAATTCCTCAAGGCCTCGCAGGATGGCATCTGGCCGTATTTCGAAAAGATCGGCGCCCGCATCGTCGGCATGTGGAAAGTCGTACCGGCGCCCGGTGAGGCCGAAGCTTCTCCCGACTACGACGAAGTCTACCTCACTACCCGCTATGCCAGCATGGATCACTGGGCCGCCACGCGGGATGCCGCTGCGATGGGCGGCGACGGGCCCGACTATGCCGCCCTGCAGGCCGCACTCGCCATCCGCCAGTCCCTCTCCATCGCGACAAAGGTGACATTCCTCCAGGGTGTCGTCGGCCAACTTCCACCCGTCTTCATGCCCGGCACCGGCGAGACGTTCGTCGAATCCCCCTAGCGCGCCGCGCAACTCTCCGGCTTGATCTCGACGCGCGTGAACTTCACGCCCACACCGCCGGTATTGGTGATCGAATGCGGCCCCTCGGGCGGCGACCAGACAGCGCGCACGCCTGCAGTTGGCTTCACCTCATTGCTCGCCACTTCCACGAACTTGCCATTCTCCATCCGGTATTCGGTATAGACGAACTTCGCGCCGCCCTCCCCGCCGGTCTCGCCATAGATCACGCTCGGCAACGCATGAATGTGGATCGGCTCACTCGCGCCGGGCGGCAGGCGGATCTCCAGCACGCGCACATGTTCGTCCTCGAACATCACGCGGTGCGAATAGGGCGCAGCCGCCACCGCGTCATTCGGATGGCTCTCCGGATCGCAGAACATGCGTTCCGGCGGCAGGTGCTGCTGCGCCTCGGCAGCGGGTGCCAACATCAACACCAGCATGATGGCTGCAATGCGCATGCTAATCCTCCCGCTCGCGGCCTCTCAGGGCGGCGCGATCTCGAAACCATCGATCGCGCGCGCTTCGACGTGGCCCTTGAAATACATATCCATCACGATGATCGT
This sequence comes from Hyphomonadaceae bacterium, assembly GCA_049318285.1. Taxonomy (GTDB): domain Bacteria; phylum Pseudomonadota; class Alphaproteobacteria; order Caulobacterales; family Hyphomonadaceae; genus UBA7672. The sequence goes on along the minus strand of JBMOGP010000053.1, from coordinate 7,292 downwards.
CCGCGGCGGATGTGCGCCTTCGCAGCGCAAATCATACTGGTCCACGATCGACCCGAACACACCCGAACCAAGATTTCCCACGCGGCGCCAGGTCGGCGGTACATCATTGGTGCAGCGTAGCCGCGCGAGGTAGGCGCGCTGTCCGCCCGGCATGTCCGCGCGCACCGGATTCTCCTCCGACCCCAGCGGATGCCGCGCCGCCTCCTTAAGCGCCGCCCCCAACCATGGCTGCAACAGCTGCCCGCCCTTCAGCAACTGGTCGGACACCTGCGGACCGCCCATCGTGCCCGCAGCAGGCCCGCCCGCACATGCACCCGCGCACAGGAGGGCGAACAAGCCAGCGATCAATCGTCCGCCCTTGCGTAGCATGTGGCCTCCGCGCATCTGCACCCGATTCACCAGACCACGCCGCACCGCCGCCTGCAATCACCCACGCCTGTCTGGCGCTTGACGCGCTGCGTCCGGCGTGGATTAGCCGAGGCGTACGGAGACACCCATGCCCCAACCATCCTTCCGCCATGCCCGGCAATCCGATACGCCCGCACTCGTCGCCCTGATCGAGCGCGCCTATCGCGGAGAGGATATGGCGGGCCGCTGGAACTCCGAAGCGCACCTGCTCAAGGGACCGCGCACCAATGAAGACGAAATCACAACCTTGATCAGCCGCGGGGACACACGCTTTCTCGTTGCCGAACTGGACGGACGCATCGTCGGTTGCTGCCTCATGCAGGGGCTCAGCGATCCTGCCCGCAACTGGTCGAGCGCGGAGGGTCCCGCCGATCCTGGCCTCGCCAGCTCTTCCATCGGCGATGTGGACGCTGCCTATTTCGGCATGTTCGCCATCGATCCCGCGATCCACGGCGGCGGCCTCGGTAAGCAGATCATTGCCGAGGCTGAGCGCCGCGTACGGGATCTCTGGGACGCCAGGCAGATGGTGATGACCGTCATCAACCTTCGCACCGAGCTGATCGGATGGTACGAGCGCCGCGGCTACCACCTCACCGGCGCGACGCTTCCGTTTCCGTTCAGCGAAACAACGGGCGAGACAACCCGCGATTTCCATCTGGCCGAGATGCGCAAGCACTTGCGCTGAAGATCTCACCGCTTCGGTGCGCCAAAAGATCAAAGAACGGAATTTTCCTTCACGCCTGGTTTCATGCCCGGATTTCGCCAGAAACGTCCGCTCAAGTGGATCCAGGGCGGGAATAACGGGGAGCTGACATTGAAACGCATGCTTTTGATCGTGCCGTTCCTGGCGACGGCAGGCTGCACGACCGATGATCTCGAAGCATTCGCTTACGGGCTGAATCAGACCGCTTACGAACTCGACGCCCAGATGAATGCGCCTTGCCCGGCCGGAATGTTCCGACAGCATGTGTCGGAGACGCTCACCACCTCCTACCCCCGGTACAGCTACGAGCAGATTGGCTACCAGGTAAATCCTCTGGGCGGCGGATACTCGTATTGCGCTGTCCCGGTCTACGACACGCATGATGATGACGATCATCATGGCCACGGGGGCGACAGGCATGACGAGGAGTATTCGGACGGCTATCGTGACGGCTATCGGGATGGGCGGCGCGACAACTGACCAGCCCCCCTCCGCCTGCCGCGTTGGAACGTGCGCATCGTGAGGCAGGAATGATCCTTGAAACCATCGAAGTCGGCGGTTGCCGGTCCTACATTCTCGGCTGCCCGAAAACGCATGTCGGCGCCGTGATCGACCCCGAGATCAGCGCGATCGAGCGCTATCGCGGCCTCGCGGCCAGGTACGGCCTGACGCTTCGCTACGCCATCGACACGCACACCCACGCCGATCATTTCTCAGCCGCGCGCGAGATAGGCAAGGCGCTTGGCTCACAGGTTGTGATGAGCCACCTCTCCCCCGCACCCCATGTCGACATCAAAATCGATGATGGTGACCTGCTCCTGATCGGCGACATCCGCCTGCAGGCGATGGCAACGCCCGGCCACACTGCCGACTCCACCTCCCTCTACACGCAGGGCCACGTCTTCACCGGCGATGCCCTGCTGATCGGCGGCGCCGGCCGCACCGACCTGCCTACAGGCGACCCGGAACAGCTCTACGACAGCCTTTTCAACCGCCTGCTAAGGCTCGATCCCGCGACACAGATCCATCCGGCCCACGAATACAAGGGCCGCGCCGGCTCCACGATCGGCGAGGAGATCGCCACCAACCCGCGCCTGCAGAAGATCGACCGCGCAGACTTCGTCGCGATGATGCGCGCCCTCAATATCCAGGCGCCCACCCACCTCACCGAAGCGCTGCGGGTCAACATGAGCGGCGCGAAATCGGTGGCCAGCCTGCTGTCTGAAGCAAGCGCGGCCATACCCTTCATGGCGATGGACGAACTCTCCCGCCGCATCGCTGCCCGGCAGAACGACCTGGTCGTCCTCGACGTACGGGAGAAAGATGCATTCGACGCCGGTCATCTGCCAGGCGCTGTGCATCTACCGCGCGGCCAGCTCGAACTGCGCGTCAACGAGGCTTTCCCCGATCCCACCGTGCGCATCGTCGCTGTCTGCGAGTTCGGCAAGATCTCCACCCTCGCCGCCGCAACGCTCCGAGCACTCGGCTTCCGGCACGCCAGCGCGCTCGATGGCGGCATGAAGGCGTGGCGCGAAGCGGGCCTCTCGACGGAAGAATAGCGGTTCCCGGTCCATAACCCCTCCACACGAACGCATGGATCAAGCTTGATCACGTGTTCTGGAAGGGCGGGGCTGACATGAGGTTCCGGGTTGCGATCGCGGCGCTCGCCGCCTCACCCGCCCTCGGCGCCTGAACCACCGACGAACTCGCCCTCGTCGGCGCCGCCCTCTCACGCGACGGCGACTGCGCCTTCGACCTGCACAAATCCGACCACAGCCAGGGCCATCATCACTGCTCGTTCAGCGATGACGAATACGATGAGGATGGCGCAGGCCACCACCACGACAATAACCAGGCAGCCGCCACGACGCTTCCTAGCTGGTCATCGCCGCCCGCCCTGCGCTAAACCTGACGCGCATGACCGACACCCTCACCATCGCCCGCCGCTTCAACGGCCCCCACGATTCCGGTAATGGCGGCTACTCCGCCGGTCTCGCCGCCCAGTTCCTGCCCGATGCGCAAGCCGTCGAAGCGACCATACGCGCCCCGATCCCGCTCGACCGCGAGCTGCGCGCTCACCCCGCCGGCGAGGGCATCGACATCATGACCGACGACGCCTCAACGCGCATCCTCATCATGTCGCTCCAGCCAACACATCTCGTAGCACCGGACGTGAAATCCCCCGGCCTGCCGGCGGCCCGGCTCGCCGCCCACAAATTCCGCGATCCAGACGACCATGTCCTGCCACACTGCTTCGTCTGCGGGCCGAACCGCGCCGCCGGCGACGGCCTGCGCATCTTCGCCGACTGGCTGAAGGACCCGTCCGGCATCGAGAACCCGAATACCTTCCGCATCGTCGCAGCGCCATGGCAACCGGCACCCGACCTCGCCGACTCATCCGGCCGCATCGCACCCGAATTTCTCTGGGCCGCGCTCGACTGCCCCGGCGCCTTCGCCATCGACAAGGAGCCGATCCTGCTCGGCCGCATGTCGGCGCGCATCATGTCCCGCCCAACTACGGACGCGCCCATCGTCGTGGTCGCATGGGCAAGAGGTCATGACCGCCGCAAACACTTCGCCGGGTCCGCCCTCTTTACCGAAGCAGGCGACCTCCTGGCCTTCTCCGAACAGACATGGATCCAGATCAACGCCCACGCTCCGCCGAAGGAGATATGAGCGGACTAGACGCACCCCCACCTTTCAGCGCAAATCGCGCATGGCTGTCGCACTGATGATCGCAATGGGAGCGCTGGGCCTTGCCTCCGTCGTGGCATGGCTCACGGCCGTTCGCACCGCGCGCCGTATTCCGCAGCCCGCCAGCGCAATACCGGGCAAGCCGCGCAACCTCGCTGGCATCGTTCGCGCTGCCTTCTCGCCCACGCAGGAGGACAAGGCAGACCCCGTTCTGCAGAAGCAGCTCCGCACGCAGGTCCAGATCGCGCTCGCCTGCCTGATCACCATGGCCGTCGCAAGTTTTGCCCTGCCGCTCACACCCGTCGCAGCGCCGCCCGCCGTTGCCGAGGCCGCGCTGCCGCCGCCGGACCCCACTGGCGTAACGCTGAGCTATATCCGCTCCAACCAGGACGGCACGCTGCCCGAACGCGTCATTGTCCACGTCGTCTCGCCGACTGAAGTGCACGTCGCCAAGATGCTGGCGCCCTGCACCGACGCTGCCTACGTCACCGCCGTCTTCGATCCCGTGACCAGAGAAGCAACCCGCCTCGTCGGCGGCCGCCTCACACGCGAGAGTACGCAGAAGCCGCAAGCCTTCATCGATCTCGTCCCCGGCACACGCTCGCTCGAAGTCCGCCTCGGCGACCCCGCCTCCACGCCCGCCGAAATCCACCCCGCCCCGCTTGCGCCATGGCGCATCTACGATTTCGACCTCGCCGAGTTCGCCCTCTTCGGCCCACATGACCACAAGGACTTCTCCTTCGGCTTCGTCATGGCCTGGCCTGATGGCACATCGCCCACCCTGCGCATTCTCGGCGCGGTCAACGCGAAATTCCTCTACAGCTCGGATGATGGCGCCAGGGACCACTACCGCCTCTCCGGCCCCGCCCTCACCGATTCTGTCATCGGAAACCGCGGCGGCGAACTGATCGCAGATGCAAGAACCGGCCACGTCATCGAAGCCCGCTTCGGCCGGCCCAATCATCCCGGCTATGACAACTTCATGCTGAAGCTGGTGGAAGCCGCTCCTGCCCCCGCAGGAGCAGAAGCCTGGCGCAAGGCGCTGGCGGAGCACTGGAGGAATTGTCCGGCGGCAGTTCCGGACAAATAGGATAATTTCACAACCGCAAGGGCGACAAGGATATCGCCTCGCCCCGCCTGCGGTCCACGCCGCCTGAACAGCTTGCCCCACGCGCCCACACAGCTATTGTCCCGCCATCCCGAGGGGCGCGAACGGACGTTCGCTGAGATCGTCGCCATTCTGCGCGAGCACCCTTAGAACCTGATCCGGATCATGCCGGCGAAGGGACTGGAGAAATGATGACTGAACAGGCTCAACCCGCGACCCCAGCACCGCCCGGCGCCATCCCGGTCGAGAACCTGCACAACGGCCTTCGCGGCCAGCTGCAGAAGGACGAGCACGTGCTCTGGCAGGGCAAGGGCTCGGGCCGCGCGCTCGATGCCTTCAATCCCGCGCTTATCCTGCGCTTCGCCCTGCTCGCCGTCGGCGTCGCCCTGCTCGTCTACCTGATGCTGGACAATCGCAGCACGACCTACAACTGGGTCGCCTGGGCGCTCGCCGCCGTTCTGGCGGGCCGGCTGGCCTGGTTCGTGTGGCGCAGCTCCGCCACGCCATCGCGCCAGGTTGCCATGCTCACGACGCAGCGCGTCGTCTCGATCGACCTGTTGCGCCCGATAACCAACTGGATGGTCGCCGTCGGCGGCGAAGGCCGCGCCGACGGCAAGCATTCCCCGCCCCACTCCATCATCGTCACCGGCACAAAGCAGCGCGGCCACATCCGCCTCAACCGCGCCCCGCAGAACACACGCGCCTACCCACCCTTCATCCTGTTCAACGCCGAGCGCCCGCTGGAAGTCGCCGAACTGATCAAGCGTACGCTGAAGATCGACCAGCCGGTCGAGGACAGGACGAAGTGACAGCTTCAGCCGAGCTATGGGCGCGCCACCTCCAGCCCGGCGAAACCCTCGTCTGGAGCGCCAGCACGTCCAGCGATCTCCTGGGCGCCACGCGCCGCCGCCGCATCGCCGTCGCGTTGATCTCGGGCACAGCCGCCGCCGTGCTCGCCGTCTTCCTCGGCCTGCGCTTTCTCGAAAGCGTCGGCGGCTACGCCACCGCCAATATCGGCGCCTCCATCGTGACGCCCATCTTCGGCGCCTTCTCGCTTGCGATGGCCGTCCTCGCCTATGGCTCCTTCCGCCGCCTCGCGGCCAGGCCGCAGCGCGCGCAGCACTACGCCGCCACCAGCACCCGCCTCCTCGCGCTCGACGCATCGGGCGCCGTGGTGAGCGAAATGCAGGGCGCCGATGTCGATGGGGTCATCGCCGGCGGCCGCCCGCAGACGCCCGATATCTACGTGCTCCGCAAGGACGACCCCAGGGAAGAGCACGTCTTCGCCCTCGAACACATAGATCGCCCGCTCGAAGCCAAGGCGATCATCGAGGAGACGTTTGCGCAGCCTCCCTCAGAGGCGAGCGAATGATCGACCTCCTCGCCGTCCAGAACCCGTTCACCCTCAAGCTCGCCTTGTTCGTCGGCGCATTCCTGTTTGCTGCGTCCAGCGCACTTGTACGCCCATCCATCGCCCAGCCGCTGCTCACCAGCATCCAGAACTCCCCCGGCATCATGCATGCGACCGCCGCCGTCACGACGTTCGCCGGCGGCGGCCTCCTCGTCGCCCATTTCGACTTCACGTCCCTGACTGCAGCGCTCGTCACCCTCGCCGCCATCTGGTGGGCGATCGAGGGCCTCGGCCTCCTCGCCATCGGCCACCGCCTGAAGATCGACAGCCCAGCCAACGTCCGCCTCTACGCGCTCTCCAACATCGCGGCGCTGATGATCGGCGTCGTCCTGCTTATCGCCGGCATCGCCGGCATCGCCTTCCCCCCGGAGCCCAGCTCATGAATAAACCCATCGATCCGCGCAACCTGCAGCCGTTCCGCGTTACCACGGGCCCTCTCCCCGCGAGCCAGAAACTGTACTCCCCCGCGCCTGGGTTTCCCGATGTGCACGTCCCCTATCGCGAGATCACGCTGCACCCCACGGCGAAGGAGCCGCCGATCCGCGTCTACGACACCACCGGCCCCTACACCGACCCCACCGTGCAGATCGACGTGCACGAAGGCCTGCCGCCAGTCCGCGCCCCGTGGATCGCCGCGCGCGCCGACACCGAATCCTACGCCGCCCGCCATGTGAGACCTGAGGACAATGGCCACGTTACCGGCGACAAGCTGGTCACGCAGTTTTCCCACCTCACCAGCCCCCTGCGCGCCAAACCCGGCGCCCGCCTCACGCAATACCAGTATGCAAAAGCCGGCATCATCACCGCCGAGATGGCCTATGTCGCCCACCGCGAAAACATCTGCCGCGAGGCGATGGCGGAAGGCGCACAGGACCGCCGCAATGACGGCGAGGATTTCGGCGCCGAGATCCCCGCCTTCATCACCCCCGAATTCGTGCGCAGCGAGATCGCACGCGGCCGCGCCATCA
>JBMOGP010000052.1:0-9907 GCA_049318285.1 Hyphomonadaceae bacterium | reverse complement strand
CGATCTTCTCGGCATGCGCGCGCGAAAGCGAGCCTCCGAAGACGGTGAAGTCCTTCGAAAACACATAGAGGATGCGGCCGTTGATCGTCCCCCAGCCGGTGACGACGCCATCGCCCGGGATGCGCTGGTTCTCCATGCCGAAATCGTGGGAGCGATGTTCGACGAACATGTCCCACTCTTCGAATGAGCCTTCGTCGAGCAACAGGGCGATCCGCTCGCGCGCGGTCAGCTTGCCCTTGGCGTGTTGGGCCTCAACGCGTCTGGCCCCACCACCGAGGCGTGCGTTCTCGCGCTTCTTCTCAAGCGCCTCCACGATATCCTTCATGACGGCCTCCTCGTAGCGCGTTCGTTGTTTGAGTGCTCGGGGGACCCGGATGCAAGCATCACCCACACCTCGATTTGGCGTTGGCAGAGTGACGTCTATCGAGCATCTCGAAAACGGCTGTCAACTTCCCCGGCCCTCGCTTGCCTCTATGACATCTTGCAGCGTGCGCAATCCCGCCCGCGGCGCTGTTACCAGAACCGCCATGTTGCCGGGCGCGTGCTGGTTCGCAAGCATCTTCTCGTGCGCCTCAGGGATTCGATCCCAGGCGAATACCTCGGACATCGCCGGATCCAGGCGTTGATCAAGCACAAGCTGGTTGGCCTGGCTAGCTTGATACAGGTTGGCAAAGTGCGAACCCTGCACGCGCTTCTGCCGCATCCACAGGAAGCGCGCATCCATGCTGAGGTTGAATCCCGTCGTGCCAGCACAGATCACGACCATGCCGCCGCGCTTGGCGAGAAACACCGACACCGGAAATGTCTGTTCACCCGGATGTTCGAAAACGATGTCGACGTCCTTGCCGCCGGTATGCTGCCACAGCGCTTTTCCGAACCTTCGGGCCTCACTCATATAGGCCCTGAACGCGTCGCTGTTGACCTTCGGAAGAGCGCCCCAGCAGTCGAATTCCCGCCGGTTGATGACCGCCCTTGCCCCCATCCGCATGACATAATCCGTCTTGGCATTGTCGGAGACCACGCCGATCGCATTGGCGCCGGATATCGCGCACAGCTGGGTCGCAAAAACACCGAGGCCGCCGCTCGCGCCCCAGACCAGCACGTTCTGGCCGGGCCGAAGAACATTGGGCCGGAACCCGAACAGCATCCGGTACGCCGTCGCCAGCGTCAGCACATAGCAGCCGCTCTCCTCCCATGTGAGGTGCTTTGGGCGAGGCATCAGTTGGCGGGACTGAACCTTGCAGAATTGGGCAAAGGCGCCGTCGCTGGTTTCATATCCCCATGTCCTCTGTGACGGGGAGAACATGGGATCCCCACCATTGCACTCCTCGTCATCACCATCGTCCTGATTGCAATGAATGACGACTTCATCGCCGGGCTTCCACCGGGAGACTCGCGAGCCAACCGCCCAGACCACGCCGGCAGCGTCTGAACCAGCAACATGATAATCCAGGCCATGCCGATCAAACGGCGAAACGGGCTCGCCCAGAGCCGCCCAGATGCCATTGTAGTTAACGCCCCCGGACATCACGAGCACGAGAACGTCCGAATCTCCGATTGCTGGCGTCGGCACGATTTCCTGTTGCATCGCCTTCGCAGGCTTCCCGTGTCGTTCACGCCGGACCGCCCATGCCCACATCCGGGCAGGCACATGAAACGGGGGCGGGACCTCCCCGACATCGTAAAGGTCTTTGATCCGCGCGCCCTTTGCTGAGTCCTGTTGCAGCACGCTGTTTGGCTTCCTCGTTCAATGGATTGCAGATCAGGCGGTTTTTAGAGGGGGCGCTCAAAGAGGCGTGCAACTCGCTGCGTGCCGACCCAGGATGATGGAACGACGCAACGCAACAACCGATCCCATCGCGACACTGCAGATCCAATGGATACGCGCCAATCTTCTCGATATTGGCAGCGATGCACCGAAAGCTTGCAGCACCCCGGGTCTCGATCCGTCGGCCTTGAGTTGAACGTCAGCGTCGAAAGGCTATGGCTTTCGACTGTCGTCGATCCAGTTCAATTTTTGTAAGTTATCATTCTGTTTTGTGGAACGGGTACGCCCCAGTCGAGAGCACGAGCGGCGGCGAAGGCGATCGAACAGAGGCAGGTCACACCGATCACTTCGGTATCACTGACGGCTCGGACGCTTCGATGTTCAAGCTGTTTGTCGGGCGTGAAGTTTAGCACCGCTGCTGCCCAAGAACGTTAGGCCAGCGCTGTCTGACCAACGCGACTTCTTCTCAGCGACTTAGCGTCGCTCTGCGGCGATCACTTGGCCGCCATGACCCTCCAGAGTACGGGCGTTTACAGAGAACGCACCTCGCCGGGCAAGGCTCACAAAGCCCCGCATCCCATGTGCCGCGTGCCGTCAGGATGAGAACAGGCGTCGTCACGCCTGGTGCTCGCCATTACCAGAGAACTTCCTGCACAGATTTTCCGCACGGCGCGATCTGGAGGTCATGCGCTCCTGGCACGCCACGAACGGCTACCAGACGCGCCTCAAATCCCGCAGGACTTCGCGGGCGGCGTTGCGGCCAGGCAGACCCGTGACGCCGCCACCCGGATGGGACCCTGCCCCGCACATGTAGAGCCCCTTGATAGGCCCGCGATAATCTCCATGCCCCAGCTGCGGGCGCGCCGCCCACATCTGATCCAGGGTCATGGCGCCGTGCATGATGTCGCCGCCGATCAGGCCGAAGCGTTGCTCAAGGTCCATCGGCGTCAGCACCATCCGCCCGAGAATGGATTTCCGGAAGTTCGGCGCATAGGCGTCCACCGTATCAATGATGTGGTCGGCGACCTCGTCGCGATGGTCCGCCCAGCTACGGCCATCAGGAAGCTCTGGGGCGAACTGCTGGCAGAACAGGCTCGCCACATGCGCCCCCCTGGGAGCCAGCGTATCGTCGACGGTCGACGGGATCAGGATTTCCACGATCGGACGCTTCGACCATCCGGCCGCCTTTGCATCAAGGTAGGCGCGGTCCATGTAGGCCAGCGTCGGCGCGATAATGATGCCGGAGCGATGATGCTCGCCCGCCTCTTTCCCAGGAAGACAGGTGAAGTCAGGAAGCTCGGATAGGGCGACATTCATTCGGACCGTGCCCGACCCGCACTTCCAGCCGCGCATGCGCGACAGGAATTCTGGCTCGAGATCGCCTTCCGCAATCATCCGCGTGTAGAGCAGTTTCGGGTTCACGTTGGCGATCACGCGGTCCGCCAGGATGGTCTCACCCGTCTCCAGCACGACGCCCTGTACTTTCCCGTTCGCGGCAGCGACCGAGCGAATGCCGGCCTCCAGCGAAATCTCGACGCCGCGTTCGCGGCATGCCGCAGCCATGGCGCTGGTGATTGCGCCCATGCCGCCGATCGCATGGCCCCACACGCCCTTCTCGCCATCCACCTCGCCGAAGACGTGATGCAGCAACACATAAGCCGAGCCCGGCGTATCTGGGCTGGCATAGTTACCGACAATCGCGTCAAAGCCGAAAGCAGCCTTGGCGGGTTCGGAGTCAAACCACTGCTCCAGGAAACTCCGCGCGCTCTTCGTGAACAGGTCGAGTACGTCGCGCTGCAGATCCATCGTCCCGCGCACCGCTGGCCACAACTGTGCAAGCGCATCTACGCCAGCCTTGATGCCGCTCCTCGGATTGGGCGGCGTCTTCTCGGATACGCTGCGCAGTACGTCGGCGACCCGCTCCAGCCGTTCATGATATTTCGGCAGCCGCTCGGCATCGCTCGCCGAGAACTTGCGGAACTCCGCCTGCGTTCGCTCCAGCCCGCCGCCGACCTTGATATAGCGGCCATCCTCGGTGGGCAGGAAGTTAGAGATTGGCCGCTTCACGATCTTCAGCCCCCGCTCGCGCAGCCTCATGTCGGCGATGACCTTGGGGTTGAGCAGGCTGACCGTGTAGCTGGCGGTCGAGTTGCGGAAGCCGGGATGAAACTCCTCTGTCACTGCCGCGCCGCCGACCACATGGCGCTTCTCACAGACGCGCACCTTCAGCCCGCCCTGCGCCAGATAGAAGGCGCACACCAGGCCATTGTGGCCGCCGCCGATAATCACGGCGTCATATGCCCCAGCTTTGCCTGTCACGTCTGCGCCCTCCAGTCCCGGCCGGCTGTCGCCGGCTATTGTCATCAGTTTTGGCGAATGGACGTGCTTTGAGGGTACGCCGGATAGACTGGCCGCTTCGGTTCGAGCGCCTGCTGACTCCATTTGGAGTAGTCCGTGAACCCCGCATCGCTGGAAAATGGTATCGCCGGGGCCGGTCCGGTCTGCGGCCGGGCCGGCAGGCTGACGACGATTGCGGAAAGAGCCACAACGCTCACCAGGATGACACGTGTCTTCTTCATGCAATCAACCCCTGACAAGCTATGTGGATCGGGTGGGGTGGGCATTCCGGATGATCTGGCTGGCCCGGCTGGGCATGACGCCCCCACGATCTGTTTGCGGAATGTTGCACCGGGCAAACAAGTTGGCAAAGCAGATTCAGACCTGCCACCTTGTTCCGGCACGACCAGCGCGTTCGCCTGCTGTCCGAAAATGTGTCTGGCTGGACGAACGCGCAGGGAACCGACGCGCATTCGCTCGGTCGGGGTTGATTTCCATCTCAACAGTGCAACCTATCATCAATGGATGGTTCAATCTGGATCTCGCTCGGCGCCTTTGTTGCGCTGAACTTTGCTGCGGCTTCCAGCGGCGGGGCGTTTCGGCCTGGCGCGTGGTACGCCGCGCTGAAGAAGCCATCCTGGACGCCGCCGAACTGGGCGTTTCCCATCGTCTGGCTGGTCATCTTCACCTTCAACATCTTTGCTGGCTGGCTGGTCTGGCAGGCCGCAGGTGTTGCTGCACTGCCGGCGCTGGCGGTCTATGCCGCCTCGCTCGGCTTGAACGCCGCCTGGTCATGGCTGTTTTTCGGACGCAGGCGAATGGATCTGGCCTTAATCGATCTCTTGGCGCTTTGGCTGTCGATAGCCACGGTGATGGCCATGTTCGCGCAGATCAGCCTGCTAGCGACGGCGCTCCTTGCGCCTTACCTGCTCTGGGTCACCATCGCCGGTTTCCTGAACCTACGGATGATCCAGCTGAACCGCGTGACAGCGTAGCGGCCAGTCACGCGAATGCGCCTTTCGGCACATGCGTGATCCGGCAGGCCAAATCGGCTTCGCCTGAGGCCACGATAAAGACGTCGTCATGCTCGACGATCCCGGTCGTGAAGACCACGTCGCGCAGATACATTTGGTTTGCCAGCGGACGTGTGAGTTCTGCGTTGGCCTCAAGAAGCGGCATGTGGCTGGTTGCGATGACGCGGCTCGGGTCGTCGCGATCGAGCAGCGACCAGTAGGTGCGGTAGACGCCGACACTGTCGTTGGGCGCGACGCCGTGCCAGAGCGTCAGCCAGCCGCGCGTTGTGAGGATGGGAGGTGCGCCGCCGCCCATGCGCGCTGTCGCCGTGGTGTTTGCGTAGGGTCGGATGCCGGGCATCCGATGCGGCTTCCAGTGCAGCGCGTCTGGCGAGGTGGCGAGATTGATCGATGGCCCGGCTCGCCATTCGCTGCCGGGGGGATAGGCGAAGTACAGGTCGCCCAGCGGCCTCGTCTGAGCCCAGTACTGGCCACCGATGCGGCCCTGGAAGATCAGCATGTCCTTGTTCTGGTGATCGAGGACGATGTCCTCGAATGCCCAGTCGAGACCGTTGGTGGATGAGTAGAGCGTCGTCGAATGTCGCTCGGGGCTCACCGAGCATGTCGTCATCAGCCAGCGATCATCGACCTTACTGATCCGCGCATCCTCGATGCCATAGCACTGGAAACTGTGCCGGGGCGCGATGGCCCGGTCATAGTGGATGGCGAGCACGCTCAGCCCGTCCGGGCTCAGTTCGACCGGCAGGAGCCAGGACAGCGATGTCAGCGCCATGACCTTCCAGCCCTCCCCACGGATCATGAACTTGCGCGGATCGGACGTATCGGCGGCATCGAGGGGCCAGGCGTCCAGGAGATAGCGGTCGCCCTGCCAGCGGATCGCGTGCATGCAGCCCTTGCTGATCGGCCGCCGGAGCGCCTCTGCAATCCGGACCATCATCATGAGGTTCCCGTTCGGCAGCCGCGCAAGCCCCGGGTTGAAAGCGCCGAGCACGCAGGTCTCGGCGTCGAGATGGCCGGCCAGCGGGGACCGCGACAGGTCTATGTCGTCAGGGACCAGAACCAGCCTGTCGATTGGGAACGTCATGCGTGATCCGTCGGGCGCGCTGGGGCAGTCTGACAGGATATAGGTCGGATCAAGGTCCAGGCTGGCTTTCCCGCCCCGAAATTCCGAGCCGATTCCCGTGCTTGGCGTTTGACAGCGGGGGCGCCTCCCGTCTATATGCCCGCTTCCCGCCGCAGGCCCCCCTGTGGCGGTACGCTATTTGGCCGCAAGGCCCCCTGAAAACAAACGAGAATTCCGATGTTCGCAGTCATCAAGACCGGCGGAAAACAGTACCGGGTCGCCGGCGGCCAGGAAATCACGGTCGAGAAGCTCGCCGGCGAAGTCGGCGCGAAACTCGAATTCGGCGAAGTGCTGATGATCGGCGACGGCGACAACATCAACATCGGCGCGCCGATGATCAAGGGCGCCAAGGTCATGTGCGAAGTGGTTGAGCACAATCGCGCCGCCAAGGTCACCGCCTACAAGAAGAAGCCGCGTAACACCTACCGCCGGAAGCTTGGCCATCGCCAGCACCAGACGGTTGTGCGGATCACCGACATCGTTGCGAAGTAATTCGCCAACCTGAGACGAGAAGGAGCCTCCTTTGGCCCACAAGAAAGCTGGCGGCTCTACGCGTAATGGCCGCGATTCGAACTCCAAGCGCCTTGGCGTGAAACGTTTCGGCGGCGAGCAGGTGCTTGCCGGAAACATCATCGTCCGTCAGCGTGGTACGCAATTCCATCCGGGCAAGAATGTCGGCCTCGGCCGCGATCACACCATTTTCGCCACGGAAACCGGCAAGGTTGAATTCCGTGAAGGCGCCAAGGGCCGGATGTTCATCTCGATCGTCCCCTCGGACACAGAATAAGCGATCCCGTTTTGCAGACGGATCGCTCCTCACAAGGCAGCGGTCCGAACCTGAAACTTGATCAGGGGAGGCGGATCGCCTCCCCTTCTTCGTTTCATCTCCCCTGATCTCCCGGCTGCGAGGACGGCCGGATGGGGACGAAGATGAGCACGATCAGGACATCAAGGCTGATGCTGAGGCCTTTCGAGGAAGCGGATGCGCGCCGTGTCGCGTATCTCGCCGGAGCGTATGACGTGGCGAAGATGTGCGGGCGCGTGCCCCACCCCTGCACGATGGCGTCGGCGTACGATTTCATCGACATGACGCGCCTGGGCCGTGAGAGCGGTGCTGAGCATGCCTTCGCCGTAACAGCGCCGATAGACGGGCTGGTCGGTTCCTGCGGGGTGATGCGCGTGGGCGGGGAGGACAGCGCGACCTACGAGATCGGCTACTGGTTCGGCATCTCCTACTGGGGGCTGGGCTATGCGTCGGAGTCGGCGCGGGCGCTGATGGACTGGGCCCGCGAGAAGCTGGCTGCAACGGCTTTCGCGGCCGGGCATTTCTTCGACAACCCGGCTTCGGGCAATGTACTGCGCAAGCTCGGTTTTGCGCCGTGCGGCAAGCAGGACCGGTTCAGCCTGGCGCGCCAGGGCTCCTCCCCTGCGGCGCGTTACATATGGCCGGACGGCGCAACGGGAGTTAGTTTGTCCCAATGAAATTCCTCGACCAGTGCAAGGTGTACGTGAAATCCGGCGGGGGCGGCGATGGCTGCGTCTCGTTCCGGCGCGAGAAGTTCATCCCGTTCGGCGGCCCCGACGGGGGGGATGGCGGCCGCGGCGGCGATGTCGTTGTCGAAGCAGTCGACGGCCTCAACACCCTGATCGACTACCGCTACCAGCAACACCACAAGGCGCAGCGCGGCATGCATGGCATGGGCGCGAACCGCACGGGCTCCGACTCGCCGACGCTGGTGCTGAAGGTACCCGTGGGAACGCAGGTGTTCGAGGAAGACCAGGAGACGCTGATCGCCGACCTCGACAAGCTCGGCGACAGGGTTTTGCTGGCGAAGGGCGGATCGGGCGGGTGGGGCAATACGCAGTTCAAGTCCTCGACTAACCAGGCGCCCCGGCGGTTCAATCCCGGGCACGAGGGCGAGGAGCGCTGGATCTGGCTGCGACTGAAGCTGATCGCGGATGCCGGCCTTCTGGGCATGCCGAATGCGGGCAAATCGACCTTCCTCGGCGCCGTGAGCGCGGCGAAGCCTAAGGTTGCGGACTATCCGTTCACGACTCTGGTGCCCAACCTTGGCGTCGTGTCGCTTGGCATCGGGGCGAGCTTCGTACTGGCAGACATTCCGGGGCTGATTGAAGGCGCAGCTGAAGGCGCAGGCGTGGGCACGCGGTTCCTCGGCCATGTGGAGCGCTGCTCGGTGCTGCTGCATCTGGTCGACGGCACGCAGGACGATGTGGCTGAGGCCTATCGCATAATCCGCGCCGAGCTGGAGAAGTATGGCGGCGGGCTGATCGACAAGCCCGAGATCGTGGCGCTGAACAAGATCGACGCGCTGACAAAGGAAGAGATCAGCGAGAAGGCCAAGCAGCTGAAGAAGGCCTGCGGATCGACACCGCTGCGCATTTCGGGCGCCACACAGAAGGGCGTGCCGGAGACAGTACGACAACTGTTCGAGATCATCTCCGTGGACAAGCGCGCGCAACGCGAGGCGCAGATCGAGGCGGAGAAGACGCCGGAGGAGAAGCAGGAAGGGTGGACCCCTTGAACTCCCCCCTGGCCTCAGCACGCCGTATCGTCATCAAGGTTGGATCTTCACTCCTGATCGATCAGGAGAGCGGGCTCCCGCATGGCGTGCGGTTTGCGGCGCTGGCCTCGGATGCGGCGCGGTTGCGGGCAGAGGGCAAGGCGATCGTGATCGTGTCGTCTGGCGCGGTGGCGCTGGGGCGCCGCGCGCTCGACATGAAGGCAGGCAAGCTACGGCTTGAGGAGAAGCAAGCGGCGGCGGCGGCGGGACAGCCACGGCTGATGCGGGCATGGGACGATGCACTGGCGCAGCACAACGCACCGGTGGCGCAGGCGCTGCTGACGTTTTACGATACGGAACAGCGACGGCGCTGGCTCAATGCGCGCGCAACGATGGAGACGCTGCTGGAGCGCGGAGCCATCCCGATCGTCAACGAGAACGACACGGTGGCGACCGAAGAGATCCGCTATGGCGACAATGATCGCCTTGCCGCACGCGTGGCGCAGATGCTGGGCGCGGATGTGCTGGTGCTCTTGTCAGACATCGACGGGCTTTACGATGCCGATCCACGGTCGAATCCTCAGGCAAAGCATGTTCCAGAAGTTCGGAAGCTGACGCCGGAGATCGTGGCGATGGCAGGGGGCGTCAATGCGGCGGCGGGCGTGGGTTCGGGCGGCATGGCCACCAAGCTGGATGCAGCGCGCATTGCGATGACGGCGGGATGTTCCACGCTGATCACGCTGGGTACAAACGCCACGACAGATGGCGGACCGCTGACAGCGCTGGCAAGCGGTGCGAAGGGTACCTGGTTTCTGGCCGATGTCTCGCCGGAGACGGCGCGCAAGCAGTGGCTGGCGGGCGCCTTGCGTCCCACCGGGTCGGTGCGGGTGGATGCGGGCGCTGCCCGCGCCTTGAAGACGGGCAAGAGCCTGCTTGCTGCGGGCGTCACGGCCGTGGCGGGACGGTTTGAGCGCGGCGATGCGGTGGACGTGATCGACCCCGATGGCGCGACAGTTGCGCGGGGCGTGTCGGCCTATTCATCGGAAGACGCAGTCCGGCTGATCGGACGCAAGTCGGACGAGTTCGAGGCGATCCTTGGCTATCGCGGGCGGCCGGCGCTGAT
>JBMOGP010000051.1:0-10004 GCA_049318285.1 Hyphomonadaceae bacterium | reverse complement strand
ACGTATTCGATGGCCACGAGACCGATCGTGATCGGTATGGATATAACGCACGACACCGCCGCGATCTGGAGGGCGGGGTGCGAGCCTGCCATCCAGCGATCGAACACCAGCGGGTTGATCAGCATGGCCGCCGCCGACCCCAGCGCGATCAGGGCGGACCAGTAGACGATCCGTTCCGGGAAGGGGATCTCGCCCGACTGATAGACGCCCAGCCAGGCAAAGATGACCCCCAGCCCAACGCAGATCGCGCCGCCCCGCAGGACGGTGACCGCCCACGCCGGTATTCGGCCGGCGCGCGCGCGTGTCGAAGGGTTACCGGGCTCGGTCAATGGCGTTTCGCAGCTGCATTTCGCGCTTCGTGAACGGTATACCCCGGCATTTGGCGAAGCAAAACATCCGGTTCGCGCAATTGGAGTCGTCGGCCGACCCGATTCGTCGGAAGTTGCGCAGGCCGGGACGAAACCCGGATGAAAACGCCGATCCGAAACCCCGAACCAACGGAGTTCCTCCCATGTCCGCGACCCGCCTCCCGATCCTCTCCTCACTGCTGGCGGCTGCCGCCATCCTTCCGTCCGCCCTGCTGGCTGTGATGCTGGTCTATCCACAGGCAGCCGCCGCCGAGCCCGCCAAGGCCCAGCTCACCGTCACGATCACGAACATAAAAGAGCAAAAGGGCGCCCTCTCGCTCGGCATCTTTGACGCGGCCGGGTACGACACCGACAAGGCCGTCAACGGCGGCTCGATCCCCGTCACCGGCGGGACGGTGACGGCCACATTCGACCTCCCGACTGGCCAGTACGGCATCAAGATGTTCCACGACGTCAATGGCGACGGGAAGATGAGCACGAACCCCTTCGGCATGCCGACCGAGCCCTTCGCCTTCTCGAACAACGCCCCTGCCCAGTTCGGCCCGGCCAGGTGGGACGCCGCGAAGTTCGCCGTGGCGGCCCCGGTGACCGCCCACACGATCAGGCTCAACTGATCCGGCCCGAAGGAGCGCACCCATGACCCTCTCCCGCCGTCTCTTCCTCCATGCCGGCCTGATGACCGGCGCGACCCTCGCCGCAAGCCCTTCGGCCTTCGCCAATGACGAGATGCCGCCATGGCATGTCGGCTACGCCACCGCCCCGGCACAAGGCTTCGGTCCCGCGCCGATGCGTCTTATCTCCGGCAAGGCGCCTGCGGGCCTTGCCGGCACGCTCTACCGGAACGGCCCCGCACACTTCCAGCATGGCAACGCCTACGCCACGCACTGGTTCGATGGCGATGGCATGGTCCAGCGCATCAGCATCGCCGACGGCAAGGCGGTCCACACCGGCCGCTATGTCGACACGCCCAAGCGCCGGCTTGAAATGGCCGCGGGCAAATTCCTCGCACCCGGTTTCGGCACGGTGGGCGATCCCAGCTATCCGGTCTCATCCTCCAACGACGTGAACCCCGGCAACATCTCGGTGATGATGTCGGGCGGCGAATTGCTGGCGCTGTGGGAGGCAGGCACGCCGTACCGCATGGATCCGGTGACACTCGAAACAAAAGGCCTCAAGGAATTCAGCAGCGACCTGAAGGGCATGCCCTTCCTGGCGCACCCCAAGCGCGATCCCGACGGCCGTATCTGGAACCTCGCCCTCAACGGCCGCACGGCGGGAATCTACAACATCAACCCTGACGGCTCGCTCGCCAGCTTCGGCATGATCGATATCGGCGTCGCATCCTACATCCACGACTGGGCGATGACCGACCGCAAGCTGATCATTCTCCTCCAGCCCTGGATCCAGACACGAACGAGGCCCCCCTTCATCGATGGCTTCGTGTGGAAGCCGGAACAGGGCATGAAGTATCTCATCGTCGACAAGGACGACCTTACCAAAACCCGCTGGGCCCAGGGCCCCGCGCGCGCCTTCTATCACACCGGCGCTGCCTGGGAGGAAAGCGACGGCACGATCCGCCTCGACGCCGCCTTCTATCCCGAACCCGTGCTCGGCTCGGGCGGCGGCGCGCAGGAGATACGCGGAAAGCTGTCGGGCTATGACAGGCCATCGAAACTGACGATGGCGGTGATCCCGAAAAAGGGCGACGTGAAGCTGAGTGAGACGGACATCGCCGGCGATTTCCCGCAGGTCGATCCGCGCCGCCACGGCCTCTCGCGAAAACTCACCGCCATGGTCACCGGCTCGGTCAAGGACCAGCCCGGCGGAAGCGCCCTTGCCCTGCAGGACTGGTCCAGCGGCAAGCGCCAAGTCTACGATTTCGGATCGCACTACATCGTCGAAGAGCACCTCTTCATCCCCAAGCCCGGCGGCTTATCGGAGAAGGATTCCTGGCTCATCGGCCCCGCCATCAACACGCGCGCCGGCCGCACCGAAGTCTGGGCCTTCGAGGCAGCCAGCATCGCGGACGGACCGGTCGCCGTCTGGCAGGCGGACTATGCCTGGCCGCTTGGCTTTCACGGAACATGGGCCTGAGAACACTGCTCCTTGCAGGACGATAGTTGCCTCAGTGCAGTCATTCCCGGGTGATGCTGCGCTTGCCCGCGTATGACCCTGCTGCTGCCCGCCTCGTGCACGTCCGACTTTCGGTAACAAGAATTTAGACGCGCGTTGCAGCAAACCCCGCTAAAGCCGGTCTGATAACAAGAATCGCCCGGCGATCTTCTCCATGACCGTCTACCGGAACGTCGCGTCTCTCATCCTCGCTGTGATGCTGCTTCAGGCCGCTTCCGGCGTGCTGAGCGTCACCACGCCACTGGCGCTCGACTATATGGGCGCATCCGCGCTTGGCGTCGGCCTGGTGGCCGCATCCTTCTCCGCAGGCTTCATGGCCGGCGCATGGTTCGCGCCCGACATCGTGCGCCAGGTGGGACACATCCGCGCCTATTCGGCCGCTGCCGCCATCTATGCCGTCGGCATCCTGGCCATGAGCCTGACCTTCGATGCCGTGGCCTGGGCGCTGTTCCGCCTCGCACAGGGCGCAGCCTCCGCGGTGATGTTCACCGCTGCCGAAAGCTGGATCGCGGATTCAACGCCCCGCTCCAGACGCGGCGGCGTGATGGGCCTCTACCAGCTGATGCTCAAGCTCGCGATCTGCGGTGGCCCGCTGCTGATCCTCGATCACGCGCCCGATGACATTCGCCCGTTCATCTGGGCGGGCCTGCTGATGATCCTCGCCGTCATTCCGCTCTGCGCCACCCAGCGCGCCCAGCCCGTCCTGCCCGACCGCGAAGCGCTCAGCCTCAACAGCATCCTGCGCATCCCGCCGGCAGCCCTGGCCGGCGCTCTGGTTGCGGGTCTGTGCAACACCGGCGTCACCGCGCAATTACCGCTCTATGCGCAGGAGTTGCAGCCTGGCCAGGGGTCCTCGTCCGCCGCCACGCTCTACATCGCCGCAATGCTCGGCGGCGTCGTCACGCAGTGGCCGGCCGGGCTGATCTCGGACAGGATCGACCGGCGGCTGGTGGTCGCCTTCCTCGCCTTCCTGGCGCTCCTCGCCTGCATCGCGCTCTATCTCACGGCAGGACGGGTGTCCTTCTCGATCACCGTCCTGCTTGCAGCACTCTGGGGTGGAGGCGCGCTGTCCTTCTATTCGATCTCCGCCAGCCATGCGACCGACCGCACCGATGCCGGCCAGATCGCACAGGTGATGTCCGGCATGCTGTTCATCTGGGCCGGCGGATCGGTGCTCGGCCCGATCCTGACCGGGGCCGTCGCCGATACGCAGGCAGGCCAGCCGGGCGTCTTCCCGGCCGTCGCCCTGGGCTATTTCGGACTGATGGCCGCCAATCTCGGCCGGCTGTTCCTGCGCGATCGGCCCACGGGCTCGCAACGATCACCCTTCCAGCCGCTCCAGGCCACAAGCGTCGTGCAGGGCAAGGTCGTCGAAGAGGCTGAATGTGCCGCGCAAGCTGGCGATGCGCCGCCGTCTGCGCCCGCGCCCGCGTCCGAGCCCAAGCCCAAGCCGGTCTGAACCGACACAAAACGGTGCCAATCGCCTACGTTGCCTCGCTCCACACCATGCGCTATCGCCTCACGCCCGAGCAGGGCATGCCAGGCCCGTCTTTCAGGAACAGGTTTCATGAACATCCACGAGCACCAGGCGAAAGAAGTGCTGAAGTCATTCGGCGCTCCGGTCGCCCTCGGCGTCGCCATAACCTCGGTGGATCAGGCGCAGGCAGCGATCGACGCGCTGCCCGGTCCGCTCTGGGTGGTGAAGTCCCAGATCCACGCCGGCGGCCGCGGCAAGGGCAAATTCGTCGAGCCGGAAGCCGGCGAAAAAGGCGGCGTGCGCCTCGGCTTCTCGAAGCAACAGGCGCTTGAGCATGTGACGGCCATGCTCGGCAAGACGCTGGTGACGGCCCAGACGGGCGCCGGCGGCAAGCAGGTCAACCGCATCTATATCGAAGACGGCGCCGACATCGAGAAGGAACTCTACCTCTCGCTCCTTGTGGACCGCGGCACCGGCAAGATCGCCTTCGTCGTGTCGACCGAAGGCGGCATGGACATCGAAGCCGTCGCCCACGACACGCCCGACCGCATCATGACGCTGCCGATCGAGCCCTCGACCGGCGTCACCGACGCCGACGCCAGCAAGCTCTGCGATGCGCTGAAGCTCGAAGGCGAGGCCCGCACCGACATGATCGGCCTCTCGCGCATCCTCTACAAGGCCTTCGTCGAGAAGGACATGGCGATGCTGGAGATCAACCCGCTGATCGTCATGAAGAACGGCCACATTCGCGTACTCGACGCCAAAGTCTCCTTCGACGGCAACGCACTGTTCCGTCACCCCGACATCCAGGCGCTGCGCGACAAGAGCGAGGAAGACGAGAAGGAAATCGAGGCCTCCGCGTGGGACCTCGCCTATATCGCGCTCGACGGCACGATCGGCTGCATGGTCAACGGCGCCGGTCTCGCCATGGCGACGATGGACATCATCAAGCTCTATGGCGAAGAGCCCGCCAACTTCTGCGATGTCGGCGGCGGCGCCGGCAAGGAGAAGGTCGCGGCCGCCTTCAAGATCATCATGAAGGACCCCAAGGTTAAGGGCATCCTCGTGAACATCTTCGGCGGCATCATGAAGTGCGATGTCATCGCCGAGGGCGTCCTCGCCGCCGTGCGCGAGACCAATCTCTCCGTGCCGCTGGTCGTCCGCCTCGAAGGCACGAACGCTGAACTCGGCAAGAAGATCATCAAGGACAGCGGCCTCAACGTCGTCCCCGCCAACGACCTCGACGACGCAGCGCAGAAGATCGTCGCCGCCGTCAAAGGCAGATAAGCCCGGGCGGGCCGCTGGTCCGCCCCTTTTCGTTTCTGACAGTCACCACACGACAGTCCCAAGGTTCCGCGATGTCCATCCTGATCGACCGCAACACCAAAGTCCTCACCCAGGGCATGACCGGCAAGACCGGCACGTTCCATACCGAGCAGGGCATTGCCTACGGCACGCAGATGGTCGGCGGCATCACACCCGGCAAAGGTGGAACACAGTGGGAAGGCACGCTGCCCGACGGCACAAAAGTCCAGCGCCCGCTGTTCAACACCGTCGCCGAAGCCCGGGAGAAGACCGGCGCCAACGCCACCGTCATCTACGTGCCGCCGAAATTCTGCGCCGCCGCGATCGAAGAAGCGATCGATGCCGAAATCCCGCTGATCGTGACAATCACCGAAGGCGTGCCCGTACTCGACATGGTGCGCGTGAAGGACAAGCTCGCAAAATCGAAGTCGCGCCTGATCGGCCCCAACTGCCCCGGCCTGCTCACGCCCGGCCAGTGCAAGATCGGGATCATGCCGGGCTCGATCTTCTCCAAGGGCAATATCGGCGTGCTCTCGCGCTCGGGCACGCTTACCTATGAAGCGGTGTTCCAGACCACCGCCGAAGGCCTTGGCCAGACCACGGCCGTCGGCATCGGTGGCGACCCGGTCAAGGGCACGGATTTCATCGACGTGCTCGAGATGTTCCTCGCCGACGACGAGACGAAGGCGATCATCATGATCGGCGAGATCGGCGGATCGGGCGAGGAAGACGCCGCCCAGTTCCTCAAGGACGAGGCAAGGCGCGGCCGCAAGAAGCCTATGGTCGGCTTCATCGCCGGCCGCACAGCCCCCAAGGGCCGCACCATGGGCCATGCCGGCGCGATCGTGTCCGGCGGCAAGGGCGATGCGGAATCGAAGATCGCCGCCATGGAATCGGCCGGCATCGTCGTCTCGCCGAGCCCGGCCCGCCTCGGCACGACCATGACGGACGTGCTGAAGCGCTAGCGCCCTGATGAACGGAAGTGCCTGATCGCCCACCAGGCGCAACCACCTATCGTCACCGTCATCGCTGCGCCGATTGCGGTAAGGGAGCCGACCACCGCGATGTCTCGCGGAGCGAACGTCCAAAGGCCGGCAAACACGACGCCTCCCAGCATCAGCGCCGAGCCGCCCAGGCGCAGCACCGACTGACGCAAGGCGGCGAGCGACACCGATTGCGGCGGCGGACCGTCCATCGTCTTCGGCATCCGATTGCCAATCGCTGCGAGGCAGAGCCCGATCAGGACCATGACGCCGCGCGTCCTCGTCTCGTCGTCGATCCACCCCTGCTTGCTGGCAAGGAGCAGCAGCAACGCGCCGCCAAGCTGCACGACCGCGAGGACAAGGTTGGCGCGGAGGTCCTTTCCAAGGCGCCGGACTTGGGAGTGATTGCTCATTCGGCGGCTCCTTTGCGGAACTGTTCGGTTCCAAGCTTATCCGTACCTGCGCGCTCACTGGCCCCGACGCCGAACAGGCCTGCAAAGCCCAGCAGGGCGTCCTCCAGCACCGAAAGCTTCAGCTGGTAGGTGATCGTTGTCCCGATCTTGAGGCTGTCGATCAGGTCCGCCTCGCGCAGCACCGCGAAATGCGCCGACATGGTTGGCCGCGAGACCGGGAAATGGCTCGCCAGCTCCCCGGCCGTCATCGGCCGCTGGCGCAGCAATTCCAGCACCTTGCGGCGCGTGGGATCAGCTAATGCCTTGAAGATATCGCTCATGGTCAATATTTAGCTAACTATCGAAATATAGTCAAGGGAGGTGTCGCCATCGCCTCCGCGGGGGTGTCCTGACGCAGAAATCGACCAGTGAGGGCGCCGTTGAAGGCCACGACTTCGCGCTGGGACCGGTGCGATTGCGAGCGGTCCCGGGTCTCGGAAACCGATAACGAACCGGTCACCATGCTAAGTGCAGAATACCGCACCCTTTCCGGTTGAGTCGGGGCCGAAAAAGCAGCATCTGAGAGCCACCAATCGCGCCCGGGGCAGGGGTCCCGATGCTGGCGTTACAGGACGAAAAAAATGAACATCGAGGCAAAGGCAGGCGAAGTCCGCAGCATGGACAACGAAGCCATGCTGGATACGGCGTTCCTCTACGGCGCCAACGCCGCCTACATCGAACAACTCTATGCCCAGTACGCCGAGGACCCCGCCTCCGTCCCCGAAAGCTGGCAGCGCTTCTTCCGCGGCGTGGCTGACCCCGCCGCCGACGCCACGCACGCTGCGCGCGGCCCTACCTGGCAGGAGCCGCTGAAACACCAGAACGGCGACCTCGTCTCCGCCATTGACGGCAATTGGGGCGTGGCGCCCGTCAGGGACACGAAGAAGGCGCCGCAGGTCGGCCCCACCATCGCCCCCGCCGACCTCCACCAGCAGGTGCAGGACTCGATCCGCGCCATCATGATGATCCGCGCCTACCGCATGCGCGGCCACCTCGCCGCCAATCTCGATCCGCTGGGCATGCTCGGCCGCGAAGACCAGCCGGAGCTTGATCCGAAAACCTACGGCTTCGGCCCGAAGGACATGGACCGCCGCATCTACATCGACAACGTGCTGGGCCTCGGCTATGCGACGCCGCGCCAGATGCTCGACATCCTGCGCCGCACCTATTGCGGCACCTTCGCTGTCGAGTTCATGCACATCTCGGATCCGGACGAGAAATCCTGGCTGCAGCAGCGCATCGAAGGCAAGGACAAGGAAATTTCCTTCACGCCCCAGGGCAAGCGCGCAATCCTCAAGAAGCTGGTCGAAGCCGAAGCCTTCGAACGCTTCCTGCACAAGCGCTATCCCGGCACCAAGCGCTTCGGCCTCGATGGCGGTGAAGCCGCCGTCCCCGCGCTTGAGCAGATGATCAAGCGCGGCGGCGCGCTCGGCGTCGACGAGATCATCGTCGGCATGCCCCACCGCGGCCGTCTCAACGTGCTCGCCGCCGTCATGGGCAAGCCCTACCACAAGATCTTCTTCGAGTTTCAGGGCGGCAACACACAAGGCTCCGACGACTACGGCTCAGGCGACGTGAAGTATCACCTCGGCGCCTCGTCGGATCGCGAGTTCGACGGCCACAACGTCCACCTGTCCCTCACGGCGAACCCCAGCCACCTCGAAATCGTCAACCCGGTCGTGCTGGGCAAGGCGCGCGCGAAACAGTTCTTCGACGAGATCGAAGCCGGCGGCACCCGCGCCACCGACCCGAAGGAACGCGACGCGCGCCGCGTGAAGGTCATGCCGCTGCTGCTGCATGGCGATGCGGCCTTTGCAGGCCAGGGCGTCGTCGCCGAATGCTTCGCGCTGTCGGGCCTTGGCGGCTATCGCACGGGCGGGGCGATGCACTTCATCATCAACAACCAGATCGGCTTCACCACGGCGCCATCCTTCTCGCGCTCATCGCCCTATCCCTCGGACATGGCGAAAATGGTCGATGCGCCAGTCTTCCACGTCAACGGTGATGACCCGGAAGCCGTCGTCTACGCCGCCAAGGTCGCCACCGAATACCGCCAGCAGTTCTGCAAGGACGTCGTCATCGACATGTTCTGCTACCGCCGCTTCGGTCACAACGAAGGCGATGACCCGACGATGACCCAGCCGCTGATGTACGCAAAGATCCGCGACCAGTCGTCGACGCGCGAACTCTATTCGCGCCGGCTCGTCGACGAAGGCGTCATCACCGAGGACGCCCTCAACAACATGATCGCCGAGATGGACGCCCATCTCGACCAGGAGTTCGAGAAAGCCAAGACGTTCAAGCCCGGCGCCGCAGACTGGCTCGACGGCAAATGGGCCGGCCTTGGTCTGCCGAAGGATGAGGAAGCGCGCGGCAAGACCGGTGTGCCGATTGCAAAGCTTAAGGACCTCGGCAAGCGGATCACCACTGTCCCGGACGGCTTCAACATCCACAAGACCGTCGCCCGCACGGTCGATGCGCGTCGCAAGATGGCCGAGACCGGCGAGGGCCTCGACTGGGGCATGGCCGAGCACATGGCCTTCGCCACCCTCGTGGATGAAGGCTTCCCCGTCCGCCTGTCAGGCCAGGACTCGTGCCGCGGCACCTTCACCCAGCGCCACTCCCACCTCGTCGACCAGACGACGGAAGAGCGCTACACCCCGCTCAACAACCTCTCGCCCGCGCAGGCGCACTACGAGGTGATCGACTCGCTGCTCTCCGAGGAAGCCGTTCTTGGCTACGAGTACGGCTACTCGCTGACGGCGCCGAACACCCTCGTGCTGTGGGAAGCGCAATTCGGCGACTTCGCCAACGGCGCCCAGGTTCTCTTCGACCAGTTCATCTCCTCGGGCGAACGCAAATGGCTGCGCATGTCGGGCCTCGTCTGCCTGCTGCCGCATGGCTATGAGGGGCAGGGGCCCGAGCACTCCTCCGCCCGCCTCGAGCGCTTCCTGCAGATGTGCGCGCAGGACAACATGCAGGTCGTCAACTGCACCACGCCGGCCAACTATTTCCACGCCTTGCGCCGCCAGATGCACCGTGACTTCCGCAAGCCGCTCATCGTGATGACGCCGAAGTCCCTGCTGCGCCACAAGCGCGCCGTCTCCTTCTTCAAGGATATGGGCCCCAGCACGTCCTTCCACCGCATCCTGGTCGACGGCGCCGAAGTTCCCGAATGCCGCGCCGACGTCACGCTGAAGGCCGACAAGGACATTCGTCGCGTCGTGATGTGCTCGGGCAAGGTCTATTTCGATCTCTTCGAAGAGCGCGAGAAGCGCAAGATCGA
>JBMOGP010000050.1:0-10009 GCA_049318285.1 Hyphomonadaceae bacterium | reverse complement strand
GCGCTGCCGGTCAGGCCGACGCGAAACTTCATCTCGTCACTGAGGTCCCAGTTGACGTGCACGCTCGGATAGATCTGCGTGTCTTCGCTGTCGGTGTTGACGAGCGATGTCCGGGCCAGCGTGGCAGGCGTCGTTCCGACGGCAGGCCGGGCAGGGAAGTTCACGAACGCTTCGCCGGTATTTGCAATGCGCTCGACGCGCGCGCCGGCAACAATGTTGCCCCAGTCGAAATCGAGCTTGCCCATGACATAGCCAGCGAGGATTTCCTCGCCAACCTCCCAGTAGGCGGCCGTGTCGGTCGCGCGCTGTTCGGTTGCAATGCCGCGGTTCTGGAGGTTGAGGACGTAGGCCTCGAGCGCCGACTTGGAGTGGTAGCGGAAGGCGTAACCAAGATCGAACTCAGCAAGGTAGGACTTTGGCAGCGCGAACGTGTCCTGCGTCGGGATCGGCAGGCCGGCGGCCGTCAGCTGCGCTGCGGTAGCTGTGAAGGATTCCTGCTTGTTGGTCTTGACGCGGTCCGTGTAGAGGGCGCCGGCCTTGAACTCGAGATTCATGCCGCCGACGACGAAGTCGTTGCTGATATCTCCCTTGAGCGTGTAGGCGCGGGTGTCCGCTCCGCCGGTACGACGCGTGATGCTGGTCAGCGGCGAGGAGAACTGGTCGACCGAGAACTGTTGTGGGCCTTTCGCGCGCGTGGTCGGGGTCGGCAACAGCGTCGTGAACAGTTTCAGGCTGCGGTCCGGATTGTTGATGCTGAAATCATAGTCCACGGTTGGACGGGCCGCGGCGGATGACGGGCTCGTGAAGCTCGGCAGTGCCGGCGCATCCACGCCATCGGCGGTCCAGGTATAGTTGGCGCGCCAGTCGACCTTCCAACCGTCGAAATTGCTCTCGCCGCCGAGCGTGTTGATGTAGCTGTCCTCCTCGCTCTCGAGCGAGTTGGTGTCGCTGTCGATCCGGACGCCGTAGACAGTGCCCGCAAACTGGTTGCCGCCATTGTAGGCTGCGCTGTTGAAGGCGTTGCCGGCAGCGTCCGTGCCCTGGTCAAAGCGGAACTGGTACTGCGTACGCAGTTCTTCGTCCGTGTAGTTGGTCCAGATGTTGGACAGGAACACGCTGTGATCTTCACTGAACACATAGTCGAACTTCATCGACAGCGATGAATTCTCGCGTGTCAGACGGTAAGGCTTGTTGCGGTGACGCGAGGGGAAGCGCTGATCGAGTTTGGCGGCCAGCGGCGTCAGGTAGTTGTCGGTCTCCCAGTTGTCGGTGACCATGTTGCGGCGATAGAAGGAGCCCTGAAGCAGAACGCCCAGCTGACCGTCGAGGAACTGGTCAGCATAGACGAGGTTGGTGTCGATTTCCTCGCCGCCGCCCAACGTCACATAGCCGATGCCGGCTTTGCCGAAGATCTTGCGATCATCGTAGTCCAGGCCCGAGCGTGTAACGACGTTGATGTTACCAGCGACCGAGCCGCCCGGCATGTCGGGTGTGATCGCCTTGTTGACGACCAGCTGCGAAGCGATCGCGGACGGAATGTTGTCGAGGCGCGAGTCGCGGCCTTCGGGGCTGACGACCTGCAGCCCGTCAAAGGTGATGGTTGACCAGTTGCGCGGCATGCCGCGGATGTTGACATAACGCGCCTGTCCCTGGTCGCGTTCAAGCGAGATGCCAGGCAGACGGCCGACGGCGAAGGCGACGTTCTGGTCAGGCAGGTTTCCGACGTCGTCTGCGGACAGAACCGACACGATTGCGTCCGACTCGCGCTGGACTTCGAGGGCGGCAGCCTGAGACTCGGCGAGCGGGCGACGGCCGCTGATCACGACCCGGTCTTCCGCTTCGGCCGCCGGCGTGGCCGTGGTGACTGTTTGTGGGGTGTTTTGTGCGAGAGCAGGCGCGAATCCCGAGGCCAGTGCGCAGCCTGCCGCGCCCATGAGCCATATACGCTTGAAGATCGTCGACATGAAGGTCCATCCTCTCGGTTGAAGGACCGCGTTAAGTTTCACCCATGACGCATCAGCGAATGTGATGCGACGTTTTCATGAATGAGCAGATTGCTTCACGGAACGCGTCCGGATGTGGCCGAACAAACACAGCCACGCTGTGGGGTCTTCTCGGCTGCGGGCTCGCCTGCCTCGGCGACACACCACGCAGCAGACGAGATCGAGCCATGCGAGGATCAGGAGCCTTGGCGGGCGCTAGCAGCATTGGCCTGGAGCAAACATCGCCTCGGGTTCGCGGTGATACAACTTTGTCATCTGCGCAGGCTAAGCGTCCGGTCGAGGCAGGCATCGGCCTAGCGCCAGGCCTGCACGCGCAATCGCTTCATCCCCGGATCACATCATGCCGCGTTCGCCTGCCCAGTTGCTTGCACACACGGTCCTGCCTTTGTTCGCAGGCCTGCTGGCGGCGTGCACATCTGCGCCACAGCCTGCAACGCCCCCGAACATGACGCTTGCGGAAATCGCTGAAAGAAACAGCAGGGCCTGGCTGGCAGGTGACCACCATATCCACAGCCAGTTCAGCGCCGACTATGAGCCTGATCCCGCCAATCCATCTGCGCCGCCGGTTCCCAAGCTTGGGGTTGATGGCCGATACCCTATCCCCACGAACGCTGCCATGGCGCGCAAGTTCGGCCTTTCGTGGATGGTGTCCACCGATCATGGCGGTCCCCAGCATTCAAAGCTCAACCATGACGTTGCCTACCCGGAGCTGGAACGATCGCGCCGTGAGGTGCCGGAGGTGATCCAGTTCTATGGCATGGAGTTCGACACGCCAGGCGGAGATCATAGCAGTCTCATCATCCCGCACACCCACGATGAGCGCGGTGCGTTGCGTGATATCGAGGAGAAATTCTCCGAGCGCGACGCGTGGCCACTCGATCCTTCGCGGGACACGGAGCCCAAGATGCTGGACGCGCTTCGCTACATGAGCGCCAGGCAAGCGCCGCCAGTTGTCATCGCCAATCATCCCTCGCGTTCCGCCACCGAGGTCGGCGGCTATGGCCAGTATGATCCCGCAGAGTTCCGTGACTGGAGCGACACCGCCCCGAACGTCGCGATTGGCATGGAGGGCGCGCCTGGTCACCAGGCTGGCGCGCTTGAGCCGGATGGCTCGCGCGATCCGGCCGGCTCGCGCGGTGGGTATCGACGCGCCCCCACGCTCGGCGGCTTTGACCAGATGACAGCCCGGCTGGGCGGATTCTGGGATTCAATGCTCGGCGAAGGCCGCCGGTGGCTGATTACATCCACCTCCGACTCGCACCGGCACTACACGGAGGGGGGCAGCGATTTCTGGCCCGGCGAGTATTCAAAGACTTACGTCTTTGCGCGCCGCACCCACGACGACATTCTGGCCAGCCTGAGATCGGGAAGGGTCTTCGTGACCACTGGCGACCTGATTTCAGAACTTGAGGTCATTGCCTTCACCTCCGAGGAGATCGCCCACATCGGAGACCATCTGCACGCAAGGGTCGGCCAGGAGACGCAGGTGACGATCCGTCTGCGTGATCCGTCGGCTGCCAACGCTGCGGGGCAGACACCCTCGGTGCGCCGTGTCGACCTGATCATCGGCAAGGTGAGCGGCAAGCGCGCAGATCGCGACGGGGACACGAACCCGACAACACAGGTGGCTCAGCGCTTCACGTCGGCCGACTGGGAGCAGGATGGCGACTACATCACGATGACCACCAGCCTCGGCAGTCTGGATGGCGATGTCTATCTGCGGGTGAGGGGAACAAGCACGCAAGAGCTCGAGCCTTCGCCGGATCCGGCAGGGGAGGACCCCTGGTCCGACCTCTGGTTCTATTCCAATCCCATCTTCGTCAATGTGCGCTGATCAGCGGCGACGCGCCGGCAAGCCCGTGAACGTTACCGCCCGCCTTGCCGTTCTCTGGCTTACCAGCTGAACCGCAGGTCGTCCCCGATCCGCTCGAATGCGATCCTGCCGCCGATGATCGTGGTGACCACGTCGATGGTCTCGATGTTTTCAGGTTCAACGCTCGCCGGATCGGCCGACAGGATCACAATGTCCGCCCGCTTGCCCGCCGTGATCGAGCCCTTTTCACCCTCCTCGAACTGCAGGAACGCGCTGCCCATCGTCCAAAGGTGAAGCGCCTGGTCGACGCTTACGCGCTGCCCTGGACCATAGACTTTCCCATTGCTGCGGGCCCGCCTTGTCACCAGGCTCTCGATGCGCTGCATCACATGCGGCGGGCTGACCGGATGATCCGAATTGCCGCCTGCCGGAATACCCATCTCCAGGGCGCGCTTGTTGGGATGCATCAGCTCCCAGCGCTGAGAGCCGAACTCTTCGAATTTTTCGCCGTGATTCAGCTCGTAGGAGTGTGGTGCGATGGCGATGCTGTCGCGCTTGATGCGATCAAGGATCTGCTGGTTCACGACGCTCGCATGCTCGATGCGGTGACGCGCATCCTGACGGGGATTTGCGTCCTGCGCCGCTGCAAATGCCGCCAGCACCATGTCGATTTCGCGATCGCCATTGGAATGGATCGCCGCCTGCAGTCCCGCATCATGAACCTGCTTCACGATGGCGTTGAGCTCCGCCTGCGACATGCGCGGCGGCAAGCCGTAATATGCCGGATCATTGGCATAGGGCTCATACAGCCATGCTGTCCGACCCGACAGCGAGTTTCCGTGAAAGAGCTTGACGGCCCGCATGGTCAGGCCGGGCATGCGCCAGCGCGGATCCTCGCGATGCTCCAGAAGCCAGCCAACATTCTCCGCGCGCAACATCGCATAGATCTGTACAGGCATTCCTGCAGCGATGATGTCGCGATAGACGTCCAGCTTCTCAGGGCTCAATCCGGCGTCGCCAATGGAGGTAATGCCATAGGCGGCAAAGCCTCGAAACTCGCGCATGTAGGCCTCGCGGATATCGGCCGGGCTGGCTTGCGGCGCTTTCTCGCGCACCTTTGAAAACGCTCCCGAGGCGCGCTCCAGCACGATGCCGGTTGGGTCGCCCATGGCGTTGCGCGTGAACTGCCCGCCCTCCGGATCCGGCGTTGCGCGTGTCACGCCGGCCTCTGCGAGAGCTCGCGAATTGACGACGCTGCGATGTCCGCTGCTGTGTACAAGGATCACTGCGTGATCGGGAGATGCCACGTCCAGCGCGCGCGCATCGGGATGTCCGCCAACCAGATTGTCATTGTATCCGCGTCCCAGGATCGGCAATCCCTGCGGCGTCACGGCGGCTTTCGCTGCGATCTTTGCCAGCAGGGTCTCACGCGATGTGACGCCACCCTCCGGCGTCAGATCAAGCAGGCCAAAGGGCCCCATCTCGTCGAAGACAGGGCGAGGATGCATGTGGCTGTCGATGAATCCGGGAGTGACGGTCTTCTTTCCGGCGTCGATAAGGCGGGAGCCCGGGCCGATGAGCGCGCGGGCGCCGGCATCATCGCCGACATAGATGATGCGATCGCCACGGGCGGCCACGGCGCTTGCGGCCGGTCGCGCCGGATCCATCGTCCTGACCGATGCGTTCACGATGACGAGGTCTGCTGGCTGAGCAAGCGCTGCGACTGGCCAGGCGACAAGCACCAGCGACAGGATAACGCCAGACAACCGAAACATTGCAGACTCCGCCCGTTTCGCCCCGGCTAGCATCGCGACGCGTCAGTTGAAAGACGCCACCCTTCTTGCCTGGCTATGAAGCAGCAGCGTCGCAGGAAGGATGACCGGGCGCATCATCAGCTGCGCTGTCGCGAGGAGTCCGACCGCGTCTGCATGCCTCAGCATGAATGTCTTCCGTTGATGCGTCGGTTCATGTCCGCGTGGGTCTGTACCACGCGCAAGCAGACTGAACTGTCTGGCTGATCTGGTCACCCGACTGTCATGCTTGCGAACTACGGTCATCGCACGTGATCTTCGGGGATGTCTTCGCATGCCTTTCGGTTCGCTGGCGCAAAAATGCCTCGCGGCTCTTGGCGTGCTGCTGCTTGCAGCCTCTTGTGGGAAGCCCGAGGGATCGGAGTTCGCTGCTGACGACTGGCGATCGGAGATTGGCACCCTCAAGATGGCCGTCGAGGGCGACGTGGCTGACCCGGAAGTGGCGCGCAGGTGGACCGGTTACAGCTCGTACCTGGAACGTGCGCTTGGCCTGCCCGTCAAGACATTCCAAGCCACCGACTATAATGGCGTGATCCAGGCGGTGTCCTCAGGGCAGGTTGAATTCGCCCAGATGGGCGCGGGCAGCTACGCCAATATCGATGCGCAGATCGGAGACAAGGCGTCGCCCCTGTTCGTCATCCGCCAGGCGGAGGGCAATACCGGCTACTACTCCGCGATCATTGTTGCCGCCGACAGCCCCTACAGATCGCTGCAGGACCTGAAGGGCAAGTCGATCGCCTTTGTCGATTTCAACTCGACCTCCGGCTATCTCTATCCGCGCAAGATGATGCGCAATGAAGGCATCGATCCCGACACGCATTTCTCGAAGTCCATGCTGGCTGGCGGCGCGACCGAAGCGACGATGGCGCTTGTCAACGGACAGGTCGATTCTGCGATGATCAATGCGAGCGGGGGGACGCCCGAAACCGGTTTCACCACCGGCTCACACCTGTCGCTGATCCGTCGCGGACTCATTGGCCCGGATGAGGTGCGGATCATCTGGACGGCAGGTCCGATGCCGAATTCGCCGATCGTCATTCGCGCTGACCGCCCCCAGGAGTTCATCGACCTGCTGCGCGGGGCGCTCGCCGTGGTACCCTATGACGAACCGGAGATCTGGGCAGATATCGGGCAGGCCGATGGAGGGTCGTTTGCAGCCGTCGACAGGTCCTTCTTTTCCGAGATCATCGAAATCCGGGCCGAGGATATCGCAGCGCGTCGCGGACTTGGCGGGCAGGGCGGGGCGCAATGAAACGCGTGCTGGGCAATCTTCAGTCGTTTTGCATGGCCGTGTCGTTGATCGCGGCGAGCGCAGCAGAGGCAAGCGCTGCGCCAGCTGCCGGTCCATTCCGGATAGCCGTCGTGACGGGCGAAGATGGTGCGTGCGGCCCGCCCGGAGCCAATCCGCCAGCAGGTCAGGCGGCCTATGTCGCACACCTTGCCGGACGCCTTGCCCGTCCGGTCGAAGTCTGCCCCGTGGCGGATATGGCCGCAGCCGCCCGCCTGCTTGCCGAGGGGAAGATCGATTTCGCGCAACTTGATCCGATCGCCTACACGCCCGTTGCCGCAGGCGTGCGTCCCCTCCTCACCCCGCGAACGCAGGATGGTTTCGGACGCGTCGAGACGATTATGGTCGTGAGGGCGGGCGAGCCGGAGAACCTTGCGCCCGGGCAAGGCGAGCGCGTTGGTTTTGCCGGAACCGCGCCTTACGAGCTGGACCTGCTGAAGCGCGCCCTGACCGATCACGGCATCGCATTCGCCCAACCGGAGACCGCGCGGATCTATGAGGGCCCAGCTGCGGCAGCCGAGAGATTGCGGCAGGGTGAGATTGATTTCCTCGTGCTCTACAGCGCCGCCTGGCAGCGTCTCTGCCGTCCGATGTCGGCTGGAGGCACGCCCTGCGCCGATCTCCGGGAAGTGTTTCGCGGCCGCCCGCGCGCTGCGCAGGCCTGGGCGGTTAGACGTGATATCGACGATGCGACGCGCTTCCGGCTCGTTGGCATCCATGTCGCCCTTCATCTCGAGAACCCGGCGGCCTTCGGCTGGGTTGCACAGGGCGCGCGCGAGCTTGAGCCGACAGAAGCCAGCGCACTCGACCTTTCGGCTCGCTGATGCACCCCACCAACGGACCAGGAGAGGCGTCTTCCGCTGCCGGCGCGCTGCCTGCCTTCGAGGACAGACGCCGGAAAGTCCTGCAGAGACAGCGTCTCGAAATGCTGATCTGGACCCTCGTCGGCAGTGCGGTTCTCTATGCCTCGTTCTCCCTGAGCGGGATCTTCTCGACCGCGCTGGACAGCGAAACGCTCGATCGCATCGCGGGGTTCATCGACCGGATGGTTCCCGATCTGTCCGCATCCGAGCTGTTCGCGAGCCGCCAGACGCCAGGGTCACTGGAAGCCTGGTTCTATGACTGGCAAAAATGGACAGGCGCTCTCTTCGAGACCGTCCAGATCGCGATCGTCGGGACAGCCTTTGGCGGCGTGATTGCCTTCTGTCTGGCCGGCATGTCCGCCTCGAACCTCGTACGATTTGCGCCTTTGCGATTCTTCTTCAGGCGCTTCTTCGATACCTGCCGCACGGTTCCTGATCTCATCCTCGCGATGATTCTTGCGTCGGCCTTTGGCTTGGGGCCGCTCGCAGGCGTGCTGACCATCATCATCTCGACAACAGGTTCACTGGGCAAGCTCTTCAGCGAGGCAATCGAATCCGTCGACATGCGGCCAGCCGAAGCGATCCGTGCAGCCGGCGGCGGCTGGTTGGCCCAGGCGCGTTTCGGCGTCGTGCCACAGGTCCTGCCAAACATCGCCTCTTACTGGCTGCTGCGACTGGAGCTGAACCTTGCGGTTGCAGCTGCACTTGGCATTGTCGGCGCCGGCGGCATCGGCGTCGAACTCCAGCGTGCAATCTCGTTCACGGAGTTCGACACTTACCTGGCGATCCTTCTCATGATCGTCGGCATGATCTTCGTCATCGATCTCGCCTCGCAATTCATCCGCAGCCGGTTGATGGGGCGGGTCTCGGACCTGCCCGAGATCGGGGGGATTGCTGCTGCCCGGCCAAAGACCGCTGGAGCGCCGGCATGATGTCGCTGGCCGGGGGTGCTTCGCACGGGCAGTTGGACCGTGATCTGATCCTGCGCGCGAGACAGATCGCGCCGGCCGTTCTGCGCCAGCCGCTTGGAAAGCGTCTGACAGGTCCCGTGGCCGTGGCGATCGTCGTCGCCGTCGTCGCCTACTGCGTTGCCGATCTCGAGATCGTACAGCAGCTTTATCTCGGGGGCTTCGACAGGCTCGAGCGTGTGCTTCGCGCCATGTTTCCCCCAAATCCCGGCATCAATCCGCTTGGCCTGCTGCAAGCGCTGTCCGTCACCTTCGCAATGGCCATTGTCGGGACGCTGCTTGGCGCCCTTGGCGCCCTGCCGCTTGGCCTGCTGAGCGCCCGGACGGTCATGAAGAACGCCGCGATTCATTTCGTGGTCCGTCGTGTGATGGATCTCTTTCGGGGCATTCCATCGCTTGTCTGGGCGCTCATCCTTGTAGCGGCGTTCGGGCTTGGACCTTTCGCCGGGGTGATCGCGCTGGCGCTGGCTGATATCCCGAGGCTGGGCAAGCTGTTCGGCGAAGCGCTCGAGAATGTCGATGATCGGCCTGCCGAGGCCCTGCGTGCGACAGGCGCTGGCTGGCTTCAGACGCTGAGGCTGGCCGTGTTTCCCCAGGTCGCGCCGGTGTGGCTCAGCCAGTGTCTCTATTTCCTCGAGCAGAACTTTCGAGCATCTGCCGTGCTCGGGATTGTTGGGGCAGGCGGGATCGGGTTTGAACTTGAGGAGCGCATCCGGATCTATGCCTTCGACGAGGTCATTTTCATCGTGATCCTGTTTGTTGTGACGGTCGGCGTGCTCGACTGGGTGTCCGAGCGGCTCAGGGCGCGCCTCGTCTGAACCCAGGAAACATGCCCCTAGCGTGTTCGACGGGCGCAGAGCCGTCAATGGTCACCGCAGCGGCGCCCCAGAGGCAAGCATGCTGCACGGCGTCGTGAAGACCAGCGCCTTCGCACAAGGCATCAACAAGCCCAGCCGCAAAGATGTCGCCGGCGCCCGTGGTGTCCTTCGGGATTGCAGGCGGCGGCGCCACCTCCAGGCGTTCTGCCTCAAGTCCGATAATCACCGGTCCCGAGCCCTGCGTGACAATACACGCACGCAGGCTCGCTGCTCCCGACGTCCTTGCCGCGACATAAGGGTCCTCGCTTGCCTCCGGTGGCAGGTCATCGGCCGATCCGACCAGGATATGCGCTCTTGCAAGGACTTCAGGCGATGTCGGCCAGTGAACCACGACCGGACCTGCAGTCGCGTTCATGAGGTCTGCCGCCCCGGGAAGCGGACTGCG
>JBMOGP010000049.1:0-10062 GCA_049318285.1 Hyphomonadaceae bacterium | reverse complement strand
CGCGGCCGTGGCGTTCGCGTCGAAAAGCCGTTCTCGCAACTTACCATCGTGCTCCGCGACACGTCCGCAGTCGCGCAAACCTCCGAGGCCGCATAATGGGTCAGAAGATCAACCCGATCGGATTTCGTCTCGGCGTCAACCGCACGGCTGACAGCCGCTGGTATGCCGACAGCGCCGACTTCGGCCGCCTGCTTCACGAAGACATCAAGATCCGCAAGTACATCAAGGACAAGCTGAAGCAGGCGGGTGTCTCCAAGGTCATCATCGAGCGTCCGCACCGCAAGTGCCGCATCACCGTTCACACCGCCCGCCCGGGTATGGTGATCGGGAAGAAGGGCGCAGACATCGAGACGCTGCGCAAGGAAATCAACAAGCTCTGCAAGGATGAGGTGTTCGTGAACCTCGTCGAGATCCGCAAGCCGGAAACGGACTCGAACCTGGTGGCTGAAGACGTCGCCCGTCAGCTCGAGCGCCGCGTCTCGTTCCGTCGCGCCATGAAGCGCGCGATGCAGACGACGATGCGGATGGGCGCCCAGGGCGTTCGTCTCACGGTCGCCGGCCGCCTCGGCGGCGCGGAGATCGCGCGTACGGAATGGTATCGTGAAGGCCGCGTTCCGCTGCACACGCTTCGCGCCGACATCGACTACGGTACAGCGGAAGCCAAGACCACGTACGGCATCATCGGCATCAAGTGCTGGATCTTCAAAGGCGAGATCATGGAGCACGACCCGATGGCCCTCGACCGCAAGCAGGAAGCGGTCGGTGAATCGCGTCCGCGTCGCGATCGCGACCGGCAAGACCAGCGCGGCTAGGTGAGATAGGACAATGCTTCAACCCAAGCGCACAAAATACCGGAAGGCCTTCAAGGGCCGCATTCACGGTGTCGCTAAGTCCGGCTTTACGCTGAACAACGGCAGCCACGGCCTCAAGGCCCTGGAGCCGAACCGCGTCACCGCCCGCGAGATCGAAGCCGCCCGTCGCGCGCTGACGCGCGAGATGAAACGTCTCGGCAAGGTCTGGTGCCGCGTGTTCCCGGACGTGCCGGTCTCGAAGAAGCCGATCGAAGTCCGCATGGGCTCCGGCAAGGGCGCGCCTGAGTTCTGGGTCGTCCGCGTCAAGCCGGGCCGCATTCTGTTCGAGATCGACGGCGTGCCGGATGCGATCGCGCGTCAGGCCCTCACGCTCGGCGCCGCCAAGCTGTCGGTCAAGACCAAGATCGTCACGCGGATCGGGGAATAGCGATGACCAAGCTTTTTGAAATCCGCAAGGACCTCGAAACCTACCGCAAGTCCACCGTGGAACAGCTGCGCAATGAGCTCAGCGGTCTCCGCAAGGAGCAGTTCAACCTGCGTTTCCAGCGCGCCACCGGGCAGCTGGAAAAGACCTCTCGCGTCGGCGACATCCGCCGCTCGATAGCCCGTATCGAAGCGGTGCTGTCCGAGAAGTCCAAGCAGTCGGCCTAAGGAGAGCACGATGCCCAGACGAGTCATGGAAGGCACGGTTGTCTCCAACAAGATGGACAAGACCGCTGTCGTGAAAGTCGAGCGGACCTTCCTCCATCCGCTGTTCAAGAAGACCGTGCGGAAGTCGAAGCGTTACCACGCGCACGACGAAGCCAACAAAGCGCAAGTCGGCCAGATCGTTGAGATCCAGGAGTGCCCGCCGCGCTCCAAGCTGAAGCGTTGGGAAATCGTATCCTTCAAAGGGGATGCCGCATGATCCAGATGCAGACCAATCTCGACGTCGCCGACAATTCCGGCGCCCGTCGTGTCCAGTGCATCAAGGTGCTGGGCGGCTCTAAGCGGCGCTATGCGTCGGTTGGCGACGTGATCGTCGTGTCGATCAAGGAAGCTGCGCCGAAGGGGCGTGTTAAGAAGGGCGAGGTCAAGCGCGCCGTCGTCGTTCGCGTGTCCAAAGACCTGCAGCGCCGCGATGGATCGGTGATCCGCTTCGACTCGAACGCCGCCGTCCTGGTCAACAACCAGAACGAGCCGATCGGCACCCGCATCTTTGGACCAGTTCCGCGCGAACTCCGGGCCAAGAACCATATGAAGATCATCTCGCTCGCGCCGGAGGTCCTGTAATGGCCGCCAAGATTCGCAAAGGCGACACTGTCATCGTCCTGACCGGCAAAGATAAAGGCCGGAAGGGCGAAGTTCTGAAGTCGTTCCCGGAAGAAAACCGCGTGCTCGTCTCCGGCGTCAACATCAAGGCGCGCCACACGAAGCCGAGCCAGGCTGATCCGCAGGGCGGGATCAAGCGCAATGAAGCGCCAATCCATGTCTCCAACGTCGCCCATGCCGATCCGACATCTGGCAAGCCAACGCGCGTCGGTTTCAAGATGGTGGCCGACGGCAAGGGCGAACAGAAGAAGGTCCGTTTCGCGAAACGGTCCGGGGTGGAAATCGATGGCTGAAGCTAAATATACTCCGCGCCTCAAGTCGCTCTATGACCAGAGCATTCGTGAGAAGCTGACCCAGCAGTTCAGCTACACGAACGGTCTCCAGGTCCCGGCGCTCGACAAGGTGGTGATCAACATGGGTGTTGGCGAAGCTGTCGCCGACTCCAAGAAGATCCGCTCGGCTGTCGCCGACCTCGCAGCGATCAGCGGCCAGAAGCCGATCGAGACGAAATCGC
The DNA here is from genome assembly GCA_049318285.1 of Hyphomonadaceae bacterium. Lineage (GTDB taxonomy): Bacteria > Pseudomonadota > Alphaproteobacteria > Caulobacterales > Hyphomonadaceae > UBA7672. Next base: position 7,425 of record JBMOGP010000049.1, on the reverse strand, counting down.
GCAAGTCGATCGCATCGTTCAAGCTGCGCGATGGCATGACGATTGGCGCGAAGGTCACCCTTCGCCGCGAGCGCATGTACGAATTCGTCGACCGCCTGACCACCATCGCGCTCCCGCGCATGAAGGACTTCCGTGGCCTCAACGGCAAGTCGTTCGACGGGCGTGGCAACTTTGCCATGGGACTCAAGGAGCACACCGTGTTCCCGGAGATCAGCTACGACAATATCGAGACCGTCTGGGGCATGGACATCATTGTGTGCACCACGGCGCGCAGCAACGAAGAAGCGAAAGCGCTCCTCACGGAGTTTGGCTTTCCCTTCCGCACTTAAGCGCGCTGGAGAAAAACGATGGCTAAGAAAAGCTCGATCGAAAAGAACAACCGGCGCCGCCGCCTGGTCGATCAGTACGCGAAGAAGCGCGCTGATCTCAAGGCGACTGCCCTCAACGAGAGCCTGCCTCTCGAGGATCGGTTCGACGCGCGCATGAAGCTGGCAAAGCTTCCGCGCAACTCGGCGCCGAACCGGATCCGCAACCGCTGCGAGATCTCGGGCCGTCCGCGCGCCTATTATCGGAAGCTCAAGATGTCCCGCATCGCCCTGCGCGAATACGGCGCCTCGGGAATGATCCCGGGCCTCGTCAAGTCGAGCTGGTAGGGGAGGTCAGACCAATGCAAATGAATGATCCTGTTGGTGACCTGTTGACCCGCATCCGCAATGCTCAGCATCGCGGCCGCTCGTCGGTGCAGTCGCCCTCGTCCAAGCTCCGCGTCAACGTGCTCGAGGTTCTCCAGCGCGAAGGCTACATCCGCGGCTTCACGGAAGTGGAGAAGGATGGTCGCAAGGAGCTCGACATCGAGCTGAAGTATTACGATGGCGCGCCGGTGATCTCCGAAATCCGGCGCATCTCGAAGCCTGGCCGCCGGGTTTACTCGGCGGTTCGTGACCTGCCGCTGGTCCGCAATGGCCTGGGTATCTCGGTCCTGTCGACGCCCAAGGGCGTTATGTCGGACGCCGAGGCGCGCACCCAGAACGTTGGCGGCGAAATCCTGTGCAGGGTGAGCTGACATGTCTCGCGTTGGAAAGAAGATCATTCCGCAGGTCAAAGGCGTCGACATCAAGGTCGCCGACGGCCACGTCACGGTGAAAGGCCCCAAGGGCGAGCTCAAGATGGCTCTGTCCGACGAGGTCTCCGTGAAGATCGAGAATGGCGAGCTGAACATCCAGCCGCGCAATGCTGACGAGCGTCGCTCGAAGGCGATGTGGGGCACGACCCGCGCCAACATCAGCAACATGGTGACGGGCGTCACGGCGGGCTTCGAGAAGAACCTCGAACTCATCGGCGTCGGCTACCGTGCTGCGATGAAGGGTAAGGATCTCGAGCTTTCGCTCGGCTACTCGCACCCGGTCGTCTACAAGGCGCCCGCCGGCATCACCTTCGCGTCCGCCAAGCCGACGGAGATCAAGATCTCCGGCGCCGACAAGCAGACGGTTGGCCAGGTCGCCGCCGAAATCCGTTCGTTCCGTCCGCCCGAGCCTTACAAGGGCAAGGGCGTGCGCAAGGTGGGCGAATACGTCCGCCGCAAGGAAGGCAAGAAGAAGTAAGCCATGGCCTCGCTTCAGCACAGACAGTTCGACCGCCGCGCACAGCGCGTCCGCACCAAGCTTCGCAAGGTTGCAGACGGCAAGCCACGCCTGTCGGTCACCCGCTCGTCCAAGCACATCTCGGTGCAGCTCATCGACGACGCCAAGGGCGTCACCGTCGCTGCCGCCTCTTCTCTCGAGAAGGAATTCAAGGGCGGCACCAAGTCGGAAGATGCAGCCATCGTTGGCAAGCTCATCGCTGAGCGCGCCAAGAAGGCTGGCGTCAGCGACGTGGTGTTCGACCGCGGCGGCTATATCTTTCATGGCCGCGTGAAAGCGCTCGCCGATGCCGCCCGTGAGGGCGGCCTGAAATTCTAGGAGTCGCGAATGGCCCGTGAAGGCGAACGTAGCGAGCGTGGTGGTGAACGCGGTGAACGCGGTCGCGGCCGTCGTCGTGAAGGCGGTGATGATCGCGAACAGTCCGAGATCATCGACAAGCTGGTTGCGATCAACCGCGTCGCCAAGGTTGTGAAGGGCGGTAAGAACTTCGCGTTCGCGGCCCTCGTCGTGGTCGGCGACCAGAAGGGCCGCATCGGCTTCGGTCACGGCAAGGCCCGTGAGGTCCCCGAGGCGATCCGCAAGGCGACCGAGGAAGCCAAGAAATCAATGGTCCGCGTGCCGTTGCGCGAAGGCCGCACGCTGCACCATGACACCCACGGCCGCTGGGGCGCTGGCAAGGTCATCATGCGTTCGGCTCCCGCCGGTACGGGCGTCATCGCCGGTGGTCCGATGCGGGCAGTGTTCGACGTGCTCGGCGTCCGTGACGTCGTGGCGAAGTCGACAGGTTCGTCGAACCCTTACAACATGGTTCGCGCGACGGTCGACGCGCTTAAGCGCCAGGCTTCGCCCCGCCAGATCGCGTCCAAGCGCGGCCTGAAGGTTCAGGACATCATCGCCCGCCGCACCGACGGTTCGGGCAACGCTGAAGTGGCGTAAGGTCTAGGAGACGGTCGAGATGGCTGCCAAGAAAACCCTCCGCGTGAAGCAGGTAAAGAGCCCGCAGCGCCGCGAAGCTTCGCAGCGCGCGACGCTGGTCGGCCTCGGACTAAACAAGGTCGCCCGCGAGCGCGAGCTCGAGGACACCCCTTCGGTTCGCGGCATGATCGCGAAAGTCGCGCACCTCGTCGAAGTCGTGACGGACTAAGGAATTCGCTGGTCGCCCCCTGGGGCAGGTCAGTCTGGAGCGTAAGATGAAACTGAACGAGATCTCTGACAAACCCGGCGCCCGCAAGAAGCGGATGCGCGTCGGCCTGGGCGTCGGCTCGGGCAAGGGCAAGACAGCCGGTCGTGGCGTCAAGGGCCAGAAGGCGCGCCGCGGCGTCGCCATCAATGGCTTCGAAGGCGGCCAGATGCCGATCTACATGCGCCTGCCCAAGCGTGGCTTCACCCCGCATCGCGCGGCAAGCTATGCTGAAGTCAACATCGGCCGCATCGAGGACGCTGTGAAAGCGGGTAAACTCGATGTCAAGAAGCCGATCGACGCTGACGCGCTCATCGCTGCCGGCGTGGTGCGTCGCAGCAAGGACGGCGTTCGCCTCCTTGCAAAGGGCGAGATCAAGTCCAAAGTTGAGCTGGTCGTGCACGGCGCTTCCAAGGCGGCGATCGAAGCGGTGGAAAAAGCCGGCGGCAAGGTTACTGTGACGAAGCCGGTTGCCGCTGAGGCTGCCGAGTAGGCGATCCTCGTAGGGGATAGTCGCGCGCTTGGCTGAGCCTGCCATTCCGGCAGCGTGACGGTCACGCGATCTGGGAGGCGGGCTTAATGGTTTCCGCGGCCGAGCAACTGGCTCGCAATATCTCCTTCTCGACCTTCGGCAAGGCGAAGGAACTGCAGGCGCGTATCTGGTTCACGCTGGCAGCGCTCGTGGTTTACCGCACCGGTGCGCAGATCCCGATCCCCGGGCTCGACATGGTGCAGTACACGCAGGCCTTCGCCGGCATGAAGGAAGGCATCCTGGGAATGTGGAACACATTCTCAGGCGGCGCCGTGGAGCGCATGGCGATCTTTGCGTTGAACGTGATGCCGTACATCTCGGCGTCGATCATCATCCAGATCCTGTCTACCGCCGTTCCCGCGCTCGAGCGCCTCAAGAAGGAGGGCGAAGTCGGCCGGAAACAGCTGAACCAGTACACCCGCTATCTCACTGTCGTGCTTGCTCTTGCGCAGGCCTGGGGCGTCGCGCTGGCGCTCAACAACGACACGATGGCCTATTCACCCGGCCCCTATTTCATTGCCTCGACCGTTGTCACGCTGGTCGGCGGCACGATCTTCCTGATGTGGCTGGGCGAGCAGGTCACCGCGCGCGGCGTCGGCAACGGCATCTCGCTCATCATCTTCGCCGGCATCGTGGCAGAGCTTCCGAACTACATCGTCCAGACCTGGGGTCAGCTCTATGCCGGCCAGCTCGACTTCATCGTCGTGGTCGCGCTCATCGGCCTGGCGCTCGCCATGGTTCTATTCATCGTCTTCGTGGAACGCTCCCAGCGCCGGCTGCTGATCCAGTATCCCAAGCGACAGCAGGGCAATCGCATGGTTGGCGGGGAATCGTCCTTCCTGCCGCTGAAGGTGAATGCCGCTGGCGTCATTCCGGCCATCTTCGCCTCGTCGCTGCTGATGCTTCCCAACACGCTCGCTGGATTCAACGGCGCCCCTGCGGTCGCCGCCGGCGCAACTGCAGATCAGGCAGCGGCGACCCAGGCTGGCTGGTGGGGCGAAGTGCTGAGCTTCATCCAGGCCTATCTCGGGCCCGGCCAGCCGCTCTACATCATAGCCTTCGCCGCCCTGATCATTTTCTTCTGCTTCTTCTACACCTCGATCGTCTTCAACCCGGAAGAGACGGCCGAGAACCTGCGAAAGTATGGCGGGTTCATTCCTGGCTATCGCCCGGGCAAGCGGACAGCGGAACACCTCGACTATGTGCTCACCCGTCTGACCGTGCTGGGCGCGATCTACATGGCCGCGATCTGCGTGCTGCCGGAATTGCTCCGCAACGAGTTCAACGGACGGTTCTATATCGGGGGCACATCGCTGCTGATTGTGGTTTCTGTCACAATGGATACCGTCGCGCAGATCCAGTCGCATCTGATCGGCCACCAGTATGAAGGCATGATCAAGCGTTCGAGGCTCGGGGGGAAGAAGAAGTGAACCTGATCCTGTTCGGCCCCCCAGCTGCGGGCAAAGGCACCCAGGCCAAGAAGCTGGTGGGCGAGCGGGGGTTCATCCAGCTCTCGACCGGCGATATGCTGCGCGCCGCCCGGTCTTCGGGCTCCGAGCTCGGCAGACGGGTCGCCGCGATCATGGATTCGGGATCTCTGGTCTCCGACGAGGTGGTGATTTCGCTGATCGAGGAACAGCTCGCCAAGAACCCGAAGGTCGCGGGGTTCATCTTTGACGGTTTCCCGCGCACCATTCTACAGGCAAAAGCGCTGGACGAATCGCTCGCGCGCAGCAGCCAGAAGGTTGATGTGGTGATCCGCCTGAAGGTTGACGAACAGGCCCTGATCGACCGGATTACCCTTCGTTTTGCCGCCGAGGGCCGCGCCGACGACAATCCGGAAGCCTTCAAGAAGCGACTCGTCGCTTACAATTCGCAGACCGCCCCGCTGGTCGAGGTGTATTCCGGACAGGGCAAGCTTCGCGAAATCGACGGCATGGCGGATGTGGAGACAGTGTCGGCGTCTATCGCCCGGATCCTCGACGCGACGCTCGTGGAAAAATCCAAGTAAAACGGGGGAAAAACCCGTTCGCGGCGAGGGTGCGCAAGGTGGGGTGCAAAAGGGAAATAAGCGGTTGACGGGGCGAGTTCGCCTCCTATAAGTAGCGGCCTTCGCGATGGGCCCTTGTTTCGCCGCGCCGATATGGCGTTGGGCGAACATTGGCGTTGCGCTGGCATTTAGAATGAGTTTTTGAGCCAATCCCCCAAGGGGATTCAGGCGGACGTTCAGGAGAGGCAGTTTGGCCCGTATCGCTGGTGTGAACCTTCCGACGGCGAAGCGCGTTGAAATCGCGCTCACCTACATTCATGGCATTGGACCATCCAAAGCCAAGGAAATCACCGGCAAGTTGGGCATCGAGCCCGCGCGCCGCGTGAACCAGCTGACCGACGCCGAAGTCCTGAAAATCCGCGAAACGATCGACGCCGATTACATCGTCGAGGGTGACCTCCGCCGCGAGGTCGCGATGAACATCAAGCGCCTTATGGACCTGGGCTGCTATCGCGGCCTCCGTCACCGCAAGGGCCTGCCGGTCCGCGGCCAGCGCACCCACACCAACGCCCGCACCCGCAAAGGCCCCGCAAAGGCCATCGCCGGCAAGAAGAAGTAGGATAGACAATGGCTCGCGAAGCAGCTGGCGCCGACAAAGGTCGGGTCAAGAAGCGGGAACGCAAGAACATCGCGTCGGGCGTCGCCCACGTGAATGCGTCCTTCAACAACACGATCATCACCATCACCGACGCGCAGGGCAACACCATCTCCTGGTCGTCCGCCGGCACGATGGGCTTCAAGGGCTCGCGCAAGTCGACGCCTTACGCCGCCCAGGTGGCCGCCGAAGACGCCGGCAAGAAGGCGATGGAACACGGGATGCGCACGATCGAAGTGCTCGTGCATGGCCCTGGTTCGGGCCGCGAGTCGGCGCTGCGCGCGCTGCAGGCCGTCGGCTTCACGGTCACGACGATTCACGACACCACCGCCGTACCCCACAACGGCTGCCGCCCGCCGAAGCGTCGCCGCGTCTAACGCGCGCCTGTCTTTCCGTCTGGCAATTCTTGAGAGGTCCAATCCATGGCGATGTCCGCCGGTTCGGTGAACGACAAAAACTGGAAAGACCTGATCCGCCCCAACCGTCCGGTTGTTGAGCACGATCGGGACGCCCAGCGCAAAGCCAAGCTCGTAATCGAACCGCTGGAGCGCGGCTTCGGAACGACGCTGGGCAACGCCCTCCGCCGCGTTCTTCTCTCCTCGCTGCAGGGCGCCGCGATCACCGGCATCCAGATCGATGGCGTGGTCCACGAGTTCTCCTCCATCCCTGGCGTCCGCGAGGACGTCACCGACATCGTGCTGAACCTGAAGCGCGTCGCGATCCGCATGGTCTCCGACACGCCGAAGCGCATGACGCTGAAGGCCACAGGCGGCGGTCCCATCCGCGCCGGACAGATCGAGGTTTCGGGCGACATCGAAATCCTGAACCCTGACCACATCATCTGCCACCTCGATGAAGGCTCGGAGCTCCGCATGGAGTTCACGGTCGCCACCGGCAAGGGCTACGTCCCCGCCGATCGCAACCGTCCGGATGACGCCCCGCTTGGCTACATCCCGATCGACTCGATCTTCTCGCCGGTTGAGCGCGTTGGCGTGTTTGTCGAAGACACCCGCGCCGGCCAGGTACTGGACTATGACAAGCTGACCCTCGATATTCAGACGGACGGTTCGGTCACGCCGGAAAACGCTGTCGCCTATGCTGCGCGTATCCTGCAGGACCAGCTGCAACTGCTCATCACCTTCGATGAGCCGGTTGCCGCCTCGTCGTCCGATGACGAGCCGGATCTGGGCTTCAACCCTGTCCTGCTCAAGAAGGTCGACGAACTGGAGCTGTCGGTACGTTCGGCCAACTGTCTGCGCAACGACAACATCGTCTACATCGGCGATCTCATCCAGAAGTCCGAGGCGGAAATGCTCCGCACTCCGAACTTCGGCCGCAAGTCGCTCAACGAAATCAAGGAAGTGCTCGCCTCGATGGGCCTCCACCTCGGCATGGACGTCCCGTCCTGGCCGCCGGAGAACATCGAAG
>JBMOGP010000048.1:0-10127 GCA_049318285.1 Hyphomonadaceae bacterium | reverse complement strand
TATTCCGCGATCGTCGCGACGACCTTCGGCTTCTTCACGCGCTTGGGCTTTTCAGCCACGGACTCAGGCACTTGCGCGGCGATCTCGACGTCGCGCGCGAGGCGCAGAGCGCGCAGCCGCTGGATCTTGGCGGCGGTCGAGATCTCGGTCTTGTGCTGCTCGTCCAGGCGTTGCTTGGCCTCGCGCTTGCGCTGCTCGCCCTTGTCGAAGGCGAGGCCGGCACGCTTCTTGGCCTCATCGCTGGTCATGTTGCGGACGCTCATGGCGTTCCTCCCGGCGCGGTCATGGGTTGCGGATCGGTCCGGCAGGGCCGGTCCGGCGGGTCTGACGCGGGCCGCGGCGGAGGCCGCTGTCAGCGATTGCGGGCCTTGCGGGCGGCGTAGCGCGCGTCGCGCGCGGCCTTCTGCTCGGCGGCACGAAGCACGGCCTGACGCGCCTCTTCTTCAGCGGCCGCGATCTTCGCGGCGGCCGCAGCGGCGGCCTCGGCGGCCTCCCGGATCTCGCGAGCGGCCTTGGCTTCGACGCGGGCGATTTCGCGGGCGGCGCGGGCTTCGGCAATCTTGGCGCGTTCAGCGCGGCGCGCCTGCACTGCGGGGTCGTCCTCGGCGGGTCTGGCCTTGAAACGCTGCAGCAGCGCCTGCTTCGCGGCCGCCTGTCGTCCCAGCCTCTCGTCGAGCTTGTTGTCCTTGAAGTCGTTCACTGCCCGTCGCTCACTTGAAGACGATCAAGAAAAGTTCCCTCGGGAACCCGGTGTCCATGGCCTGAAGACACCGCCGGGCGAACCGCGGCGATGTCCCATGCTGACGCGGCCCGGAGGCCGCGGCGGTCGTGTCAGTCGAGCGCCTTGAGGCGGTCTGCCGACATCTTGCCGCTCTTGCGATCGGCGACGAGTTCGAACTCCACCTTCTGCCCTTCGCGCAGGTCATTGAGACCGGCGCGCTCAACGGCACTGATGTGGACGAAGGCATCGGTTCCGCCGCCATCAGGCGCGATGAACCCGTAACCCTTCTGCGAATTAAACCACTTAACGGTTCCCGTGGCCATGGAAACCCCTTTCTCGAGAGTACGTGTCTTGCTTGCCTGCGCGCGCGCCGGCCGTCGAAATCGCATTTTCAGGTGAGGAAGAGATCCGGCGCGCCGACGGATCGCAATCCGCGCGAAGCCAAGTCGTCCGACCGTCCATCGACACGATTATAATGCGCCTGTTGCGGCGAAACTACAAGGAGAATGTCCGGACGCGGCCGTAAAGGTTGCGTTGATCAGGCCGGAACCTCGGCCGCCGCGGCCGCAAGCCTTGTCGCGATCACCTTGGTGCTCTCCGACGAGTTCACCGTGGCACCGCCCTCCATGACGATCACCGTGTTGCCGGAAGCCGAGGTCTGCACGGCAATGACCTTTTCGGGACGGACGAAATTGGTGCCGCCTAGGCTCTTCACTTCCACGAGCGCCTGCATCGGGCTTGCTTTCCGGCCTGACCGTCTGGCCTGTTCCCGGACGCTTGCGCGGTCCGGTCGGTGCGCCCGGTCCGGGCGCGTGATCGACTTTCAGCGCAATTCGTAAAGATACAGGCGCGGGATTGTGGTGTCCTTGGCCTAGTTGGTCTGGGAGCGTCCGGCCGGATCGTCGAGTTCGTACGTCCAGACCCGGAAGGCCTTGAGGATGTGCGGTCCGAAGGAGTTGATCAGCGGAATGTCGGCGGCATCACGGCCGCGGGCAACGACGATGCGGCCGATCCGCGGCGTGTTGTTGCGCGGGTCGAAGGTCCACCAGCGTCCGCCGACATGCACCTCGATCCAGGCCGAGAAATCCGCCGGGTCGACGATGGGCACGCCGATGTCGCCCAGATAGCCGTTCACATACCGCGCCGGGATGTTGAGGCACCGCAGCAGCGCGATGGCCAGGTGGGCATAGTCCCGGCAGACGCCGATCCGCTCGTGATAGGCCTCATGGGCCGTCCGAGTGGCCCGTGCATTGCAGTACCCGAAGGTGATGTGCCGGTGAACAAAGTCGCACACGGCCTGCACACGTCCCCAGCCGGGTGGTATGGCACCGAACAGATCCCAGGCCGTCTGGCTGAGCCGGTCCGTCTCGCAGTAGCGGCTGCCCATCAGGAACACGAGCGTGTCGTCGGGCAGGGCGGCGACGGGCGTTTCGGCAGCGCCGAAATCGGCCGCGTCCGGCCGGCCACTGTCTCGCACCGTGCCGTCTCCCCAGAGCTGGAGATCGCCGGGCGGCGCAACAAAACGGCGGCATCGGTTGCCGAACAGGTCCCCATAGAGCGAGCTTGGCACGGCCGGAACCGTCATGAAGGTTTCCGGCTCGACAACCGCGCCGGCATGATCGCCATGGATCGCCAGCAGGCACACCATCGGTGTCGGCACCGCACAGGTGAGGGTGATGTCGAAGCCGTAGCGGATCTGCATGGTGCCTCAATCCGCCCGCAGCGGGAAACAGCCGGGGCGGGGCGTGCGACCGCGGCCGATGATGGTGATAAACGCAGCGCGGACGGAAAAGGTTGCCACCGTCGGACACGAAGATTGACACCGGATGTCTCGCTCACTCAGGCTTGGCCACAGCGGTGTCAATCGGTGCGGTGCCGCTCAGCCGCTGGCAGCCGGCTGCCGCAGTCGCTGCCGCGCGTGTGATCCTCGCGTTTCCTGACAAAAAAGACAGGTTTCCTCGCAGCCTCGCGTCTTGAAACCGTCGCGCGCCAAGCCTACCCGTCTGCTCATGCAGGAGACCGTGTTTCCCCTCGCCGACCAGCATACCCGCCCTGGAATCGTCTTCGCGTTCCACTTCGACGCGGCGGGCCGGGGCACGGCGCTTCCTCACGACCAGGCCCCCCGGCTCGACCAGCCGGAGGTCGCGTTTTGGTGGATCCACGTCAATCTTGCCGACAAGCGTGGCTGCGACTGGATCACGGCGTTGCCGGCCTTGCCGGATGAGGCGCGCGACATGCTGCTGGACAGCGATGCGCACGATCGCATCGACATCGCCGGCGATGTCCTGGCGGGGGTCTTCGTCGATCTGAGGCTCGAGTTTACCCACCAGACCGATGAAATGGCCGAATTGCGCTTCGTTCTGGCCGAAAGGCTGCTGATTACCGGCCGCCGGCACGCCCTGAGTTCGATCGAGGCAACCCGGGCGTCCGTGGCTGCGGGGCGTCCCGTCTCCACCGCCCTCGATCTGCTCGAGACCATCGTCGATCGCGAGGCCGATGCCGTATTGCTTGCGGCGACGCAGCTCGGCCACGCGGTCGATCACATCGAGGACCAGGTTCTTGAGGGCTATGTGCGCGACGTGCAATCGTCAATCGGCGCTGTGCGGCGCCGCGCCGTCAAGCTCAACCGGCAGCTGTCGCGCCTGCACGGCCTGTTCCGCCGCGTCGAGCTGGCTCCGGCGATCCGCCTGCCGTCGGATGTGCGCGAGGCGGCGGGCCGGATGGCGCAGCGGCTCGAGTCGATCCACCAGGAGGTGCACGCTTCGCAGGACCGGGCCCGACTGTTGCAGGACGAGGTGAGCGCCAAGCTCGCCGCCGCAAGCAACCGCCAGCTCAATGTCCTGTCGAAGCTGACGGCCGTGTTCCTGCCCGCGACCCTGGTCACCGGCCTGTTTGGCATGAACACCAAGGGCCTGCCCTTTGCCGACGATGAGGTCGGCTTCTGGGACGCGTCGGCTGTTGCCTTCAGTGCCGCCATGCTGGTCTGGCTGATCCTGATGCTGGTGGAGCGCCGGAGCGGCACCAGCCGCTGACGCGTGCGCAACGGTGTCGAGGCGGCAGGCGGTGGCGGATCTCGCAATCGGATCCAGCGTCAATTTTGATTTCATTCTGGATGAGAGCCCCCGTATTGGCGCCTGGCGCATGGGTCGCAGCAGGATCGAACGGAAAAACATTTGACGGTGAACTCACCGCCATCTTCCGCCAGAACTTTCAGGGACATGCAAAAGGTGCCGATGCCCGCGTCGAGCGAGAGCGCCAAATCAGCTAAAAATAGGATTTGGCTGCCGTTTCTCAACACTTATAGAACCATGTGCTTCGCCCCAAACGCTGATTTTCGGCGGGTTCTTGAGAGCGTTCGCGAGCTTCGGCTCGCCGCCTGAAGTGCCACGCACGAAGAACGTTTAGCTATCAGTTGACAAAAATATGCGAATCAACTGTAAAGTGCCTCATAAACAGGTAACGGGAGAAACCGGGATGTCGGGTGAGAAGTTTGGTGCGTTCATCCGAGCGCGGCGGGAGGCGAAGGAGATCGGGTTGCGGGAGATGGCAAAAAAAATCGGTGTAAGCCCGACCTACGTTTCAAAGGTCGAGCGCGACGAGTTCCCGCCACCTGCTGAGGACAAGGTCCGCCTGATTGCCGGTGTGATCGGCTGCGACGTTGACGACCTTCTAGCGCGTGCCGGCAAGGTCGCGACGGACTTGTCGGACATCATTAAGCGTCACCCGGTCGAGGTTGCGGCGCTGCTGCGGACGACTAAGGGCTTTACAGCGGACGAACTCAACCGGCTGGCCCGCGAGGCGCAGAAGGCAAAGGACAATTGAACGCCTGAAGGGCGGTGGGGCTTTGATGCGATTTAGATGAGGATGAAATCGCGATGGGCTTGAAAGTTGCCTATATGTCCGATGATGCGATCGAGAAGGACGCGCAAGCGCTCCTTGCCGAATATGCGCGGGATTGCGGGAAGCAGATTGAAGCGCCGATCCCGATCGACGACATCATCGAGAAGCACCTGAAGATCGGCATCGAGTTCGACGACACGCACCGGCTGTTCCGCGTGCCACGATCGGGCTTCGCGTTCGACCCCGACATCCTCGGAGCCATCTTCATCGGCCAGAAGCGGATCGTCATCGACGAAAGTCTCGATCCCGATGCCAATCCCGCCAAGGAAGGGCGATATCGCTTTACGGCGGCGCATGAGGTTGGCCATTGGCGGCTTCATCGGGCCTTGTTCGGCAACGACCCGGCGCAGACCTTGCTTCTTGAACCGAACGCCGCGCCGAACGTGGTCTGTCGAACCAGTCAGGCAAAGGAGCGGATCGAGTTTCAGGCCGATCTTTATGCCTCCTGCGTGCTGATGCCGCGCAAACTGGTGTTCGCCGCCTGGCACGAGGCGTTTCCCGACCGCAAGCAGCGGGTGCTGCAACCCGCGACGCCGATCGACCATCCCTTCGGCGAGATCAAACGAGAGATCTACGTCACGCCTTTTGGGGTGAATGTGGAAACCGACGATCAGGCACTCGACCGCATCGCCGTGCCATTCGCCACGAAGTTCCTCGTCTCACCCGTCGCGATGCGCATTCGCCTGGAAAGGCTTGGGCTCTTGCACCGCACTGTGCCGTTGCAGCGCGTTCTTACCAATGGTGTGTGAACCCCCTTTTTTGAGGAGAACGTAAAGTGTCAACTGAACACAGGCGGATCGAGAAACAAAAGCTGGGACTCGCCGCTTTCGAGACACGCGACTTCTATCTCGCCTGCTTCCTGCGCTGCTCGGGCTACGAGCTTCAGGGCCTTCGTGCCGAAGGGCCGCGCAAGGTCTTCATCTTTCGGGATCGCGCCTCGCGTCGTGATGACGTGATGGCCTTCTACGGCGACGCGACCAGCGTTCGCCCTTTGGCTTTCGCCGCCACCATCAAGGACATGAAAGGATTGCTCCACAATGGCTGAACCGCAAGACAAACCGCCGTTCCAGCGCGCCAAGAGCGGGCAAGTCCGCGAAGCCCTCGACCGGCTCGAAGGGCTTGTCGTCGATGGCCTGAAGCACGGGTTCTTCGACTACTCGATCGCCTGCGAGGTCGCGAACGGCGGCAAGCGGCAACTCGTGATCCGCGCTGGCAAGAGCCACAAGTTCACGATCCCCGAACATGAGGTGCCGCTGCTCTAGCGATGCCAAGCGGCGATCCCTGAGACGGGGACGCCTGAAGATGCAAATCCCTTTGGGCACAACGTCATCGGTGGGAATCCGAGACCGGAGGCCAGGAGCACGGAGCGGCGGAACCGCCCGTGAGGCTTTCGATGAAACGTCTCGACGCTGCAAACGACAATGATGTGGGGCGGCAGATCGCCCGCACCCGCGAAATCTGGCAACCGCGCATGGGCCACGACCTCACCGACGAGGACGCGCGGCAAATCCTTCATTCCGTCACCGGCTTCTTTGGCGTCCTGGCCGAATGGCGGCGCGCCGAATTGCTCGCCGCTGCGAATGATTGCGCCGCGCCGGTCGAAACGAACGATGGCGAGGTGCGCCATGATCGCTGAAACCATCGCCAAAGCTCTTGGCGGGCACCGGGCGGGCGCAACATGGATGGCGCGCTGCCCGGCACATGACGATTCTAGCCCGAGCCTCGCTATCAGCGCAGGCAGGCACGGCAAGGTGCTGGTGCGCTGCCATGCCGGTTGCGACCAGCGTGACGTGATCGCCACCCTCATCGAGCGCGGCTTGTGGGACGCGACCGGCAAACGCCCTGGCGGCATTGCCCGAAAGCACCGAAAGAACCTTGAGCGCGAACCCGATCCTGATGCCAAGGCCCGCACGGAGGCCGCGCTTGCGATCTGGCGGGCCTCGCAAGACATCGCGGGCTCGCTCGGCGAAACCTATCTGCGATCGCGCGGGCTCGCTCTTTCGCCGCTGCCAAGCTTGCGTTTTCATCCCGGCCTGAAACACGCGTCGGGCGGCGTCTGGCCTGCCATGGTGGCGCTTGTGGGCGATGGTGAGACCGGCGAAGCCCTTGCCGTTCATCGCACCTACCTCGCCCGCGACGGTCAAGGAAAAGCGCCGGTCGATCCGCCGAAGATGATGCTCGGGCCGTGTCGCGGCGGCGTGGTTCGTCTGGGCGAACCCGGCGACGTCCTGATGGTCGGCGAAGGGATCGAGACCTGCCTTGCTGCCATGCAGGCGACCGGCAAACCGGCATGGGCGGCGCTCTCAACCTCGGGCCTTCGCTCGCTCGATCTGCCGCGCGCAACCGCTAGGGTGATCGTGCTCGCCGATGGTGACGAACCGGGCGAAGCGGCGGCGCAGCACTGCGCCCGGCGATGGCAACGGGAAGGGCGAAGCGTTCGGATCGCCCGCGCGCCAAGCGGCATGGATTTCAACGATCTGCTCAAGACCGGCAACCCCGTCCTGACGGAGGGCGCACAATGAGCACCGACAACATTCTTGAAGCGGAAAGCCTGATCCTCGACGCCATCGAAGCTGCCGAGCCGATCCCCGATCCGCTGGCCGGATTGGTCGAACAGACGGCAACCGATCCCGGCGCGCCGTTCATGCCGGAAGCCTTGGAAGCGCTCGCGGCGCTGAAGCAGGACAACCGCGCCGCCTTCGAGGCGCTGCGCTCGCAACTCAAGAAAGCCGGATGCCGGGTGACGGCGCTCGATGACGCCATCGCCGAGGAAAACGGCGAGCAAGGCGGACGCGGGCCGACGCAAGCTGACATTCTGATCGACCTCGCCCAATCCGTCGCCTTGTTCCATACACCGGACGGAAGCGGCTATGCCGATCTGGACATTAACGGCCATCGCGAAACCTGGCCGATCCGCGCCAAGGGCTTTCGGCGCTGGCTGGCGCGGCGCTTCTTCGAGGAGACGGGCGGCGCTCCAAGTTCCGAGGCCCTGCAATCGGCGCTAAACGTGATAGAGGCCAAGGCGCATTTCGATGCGCCCGAACGTCAGGTGCATATCCGTGTCGGCGGGCTCGACGGGCGGCTCTACCTCGACCTCGGCGACGAGGCATGGCGCGCCATCGAGATCGACGCCACCGGCTGGCGCATCGTTGACAATCCGCCCGTTCGTTTCCGGCGCGCTTCCGGCATGAAGGCGATGCCGGTCCCCGCGCGCGGCGGCTCGATCAAAACCTTGCGCTCGTTCCTCAATGTGCAGACCGACGCCGATTTCGTGCTTGTGGTCGCCTGGGCGCTGGCGTGCCTTCGCAATCGCGGTCCCTATCCGGTGATCGTTCTGTCGGGTGAGCAGGGTTCGGCGAAATCGACCTTCTCGGCGATACTTCGGGCGCTGCTTGATCCCAACACCGCGCCGTTGCGGGCCTTGCCGCGCGAGGATCGCGATCTGTTCATCGCCGCCAGCAACGGCCACGTGCTTGCCTTCGACAATGTGTCGGGCCTGCCCGCCTGGATATCGGACACGCTTTGCCGCCTCGCCACGGGCGGCGGGTTCGCGGTGCGCCAACTTTATTCCGATCAGGACGAAGTTCTGTTCGACGCGGCGCGCCCGGTGATCCTCAACGGGATAGAGGATATCGTCACGAGGCCCGATCTGGCCGATCGCGCCGTGTTCCTCACGCTGGAACCGATCCCCGAGGAACGCCGCCGCCCCGAGCAGGAGTTGTGGGCCGCGTTCGAGGCTGAACGCCCGCGCCTCCTCGGCGTGCTGCTCGATGCGGTTGCGAAGGGCCTGGCCGAACTGCCGCGCACGAAGCTCGACAAGCTGCCACGCATGGCGGACTTCGCCTTGTGGGCGACCGCCTGCGAAACGGCGCTCTGGCCTTCGGGCACCTTCTGGTCGGCTTATTGCGGCAATCGTGACGAGGCGGTGGACGGCGTTATCGACGCCGATCCGATCGCCGCCACTGTCAGGGCGTTGATGCAGGCGCGGACGGAGTGGACGGGAACCGCCTCGGACCTTCTGGGTGCCCTTGCCGAAATGGCGGGCGAGCGTGTCGCCAAGTCAAAAACCTGGCCCGATAGCCCTCGGGCACTGGCGGGCCGCTTGCGCCGGGCGGCGACCTTCCTGCGCAAGGTCGGCATCGACATCGGCTTCGAGCGCGAAGGGCGGGCGCGGACACGGATGATCCGCATCACGACTGCCGCGCCAGAAAGCTGGGAGGTGAGACCGTCCGCATCGTCCGCGCCGTCCGCTGAACCGGCGAAATCCAATGTTGGCAACGGCTTCGCAAGCCGAGACCTGCGGACGGTCGGCAATCCTGCGGACGGTTCATCGGGCGAAACCGCCGCAACCGTCCGCGCCAACCCATTGAAAACAGGCATTGAGACCGATGCGGACGGTGCGGACGACATTCACCCGCCCCATTCCGCGCCGGAAAACGCAGGCTGGAGGGCGCGGCTATGAGCGCCGTTCACGCCTTGAAGCTCGCACGGGCGGCTGGCGTTCGGATCGGCATTGAGGGCGATGCCCTCACGCTTGATGCCGAGGCCGCGCCGCCGTCCGCCGTGCTGGACCTTCTGGCGCGTCACAAGGCGCAGGTGATCGCGTTGCTGCGTACTGGCGGCGACGGCTGGTCGGGCGAGGACTGGCGGGCCTTCTTCGATGAACGGGCGGGCATTGCCGAGTTTGACGGCGGCTTGCCACGGGATCAGGCCGAGGCCCGCGCCTTCGCCTGCTGTGCCGCCGAATGGCTCAACCGCAACCCGGTGCGCTCGCCGCCCGGTCGCTGCCTTGGCTGCGGCGAGGCCGACCACGGTCACGACCCGCTGCTTCCCTTCGGCACGGAACCGACCGGCCATGCCTGGCTGCATTCGCGATGCTGGCCCGCCTGGCACGCCTGCCGGAAGGCTGAAGCTATCGCCGCACTCGCAACCTTTGAAATCCACGAGACGAGGACATCGCCATGACCGCCAAGAAACCTGCCAACACGCCGACAACCGTAGTCGCCGATGATCCCGACGACCGCAAGGGACGGCTGAAAAACATCGGCGGTTCTCAATCCGATCACTGGAACAACACGCTCGCCAATCAGGCGGTGCAAGCCTTGTGGGTGAAGAACTCAAGCGCCGAGGAACGCGAAAAGCAACTCAGCGCCACTGTCGCAGCGCTGATGGGGATCGCGCCCAAGGACGAACTCGAAGGCATGATGGCGGCGCAACTGGTCGCCGCCCACAACGCTGCGATGGAATGCTACCGGCGCGCCATGATCGGCGAACAATCCTTCGAGGGGCGGCGCGAGAACCTTACGCAAGCCAACAAGCTTTCCCGCACCTATGCGGCTCTGGTCGAGGCCCTCAACCGCCATCGCGGCAAGGGCCAGCAGAAGGTCACGGTCGAACACGTCCACGTCCATGCGGGCGGGCAAGCGGTGGTCGGCATGGTCGCCGCGCCCGGTCAACCGGGGGGAGGGGACGCCAGCAAATTCGAGGAACAACCCCATGCAAAGCA
>JBMOGP010000047.1:0-10152 GCA_049318285.1 Hyphomonadaceae bacterium | reverse complement strand
CAGCCCGAGGCGACAACCGGCTGACGCTCGGCGGGTCGGCAGATTACAAGTTGTTGTGCGAGCCATCGCAGAGCGGCGCCCTGCCCGTGTGCTTGCATTGGCAGAAATACACCGTCTTCGTTTCTTCTGCTGTCCAGGCCATCGGCGTGAACGCCGTGTCCTTGTGCGCGCCATTGCAGAATGGCTGATTTGTGGACTTGCCGCAGGTGCACCAGTAGTAGGTTTTGCCCGCTTCCACTTCGATTGGCTTCGGTGCCTTTTCGGCCACGACCGGCTGTCCGCTCATTCTTGTTCTCCTTCTCGTACGTCTGGGCACGACCCTTGGCGGATCGCCAGGCTCCCGCCGCGCTTATCGGCACGCGCCATGACAGTCTTACCGATGGCAGGCGCGCACAACAATCGCTGTTCCGGCCCGCCCCGCCGATCAGGCTGGAGCTAGCCCATCAGACGTCATGCGTAACGAGGCAAATGAACCAATACTAGCTTGCCACTGTGACCTTCAGATTGACCTGGAGCCCTGCTGCGGACGCCATGTTGATCAGCATGTCGATGCTGAAAAGATCGATCTTGCCCCGAACAAGGTCCGAGATCCGCGGTTGCGTGACGGACATGAGCTTCGCCGCCTCCGCCTGGGTCAGCCCGCGCCTCTCGATGTGATTGATGATGGCGCGCATCAGTTTCGCCCGAAGCTTCATGTTTTCTGCCTCGGATGGAACCTCGATTGCATCCCAAATACTGTCAAAACGCTTCTTGCTCATTTCAAGTCCTCGACCAGTTCCCTGCAGCAACCGGCCGCCAGGGTGACGTCCTTCGAGCCCGTCTGCTGTGACTTCTTCTGGAAGCAATGCCGCACATAGATGGCGCCGCTGGACTTCGCGACATGGATGACCCGGCATGCGCCTTCCGTTATGCGAACGCGGATCTCGCGCACACTGGTCCCGATTGAATTCATCGGGTTGCCGTCGTCCAGGTCTTCTCCGTGCTGGACCTGGTCGAGCTGAAAACCAGCCATCCGTCGAGCACCCGCCGGAAAGATGCGCAGGTCATCCAACGACGTGCCAAGAAAATGACTGGCTTCAGGGAGCGGGGCGCCGATCGGGAAGCATACAGAACTTTGTATATCTGAGAAAGGGACTATTGAGCGGGCCCGCGACGGGCGCTTTGGGGCCTCACTTCACACCCTTCCGGCAATGCTGCGAATGGCCGGGTCGCTCTTGAATTACCGGTCGTCCTCGCCGGGTTGATCAGGCAAGACCTCGCCTCACTCCGGACACGCCGCAGCCATCAACAGCCGATCTTCGCCAATGCCTTTAAGGCTCGACCCGAAGTCGCCTGCGGGGACCGTCTTCCGGATGGGCTCAATCGTTTCTTCCTCCACGTCGCCCGAATAGAAGTGCAAGAGCAGGCCGGCTTGCTGAACCCCGGGGGTAGACATCAGATCGCAGATAATGCGCGACCAAAGCTCAACAGTATCGGGCGTGTTTGCATGCCGCCGTTCTTCCGCTCGCTCGTCGGCTTTCATTCGATCATTGAGCCAACGCTCAATTTTTCCCTTCGACCAACCTCGTTTTGCAAGCTTGGCGGCCTGTTCGGATCGCTTTCCTTCGCGATCAACCACGTTGGGAGCCAGGACGGTCCCACAATCGCAGTGCCCGACCGTCGTAAGGAACGGGGCTTCACCAGAGAGGAGTGAGCCTGCGAGCGTGGCATTGGCGAATGGCCGGGCTTGCCGCCCGTGCCGTCGAAGCACGCGGTCAATGGTGGCGGCATCACCGCCCCGAACGACGAGTGCAACGTAAAAGCACATAGGGTCACGTTATGTCGTCTCCCTGCTGTCTGAAAAGGCTTCCCACCTCCCCGAGCCTGCCGGGATGTTGCCAATGGCTGCCGCGTTCGGAAGTTGCCGGTCGCGTCTGCCCTGCTGGTCAGGCAGGAGCTCGCCCAACAGTGGTCATTGACGCTCCGCGCCTGGCCCGAAAATCCCGAGGCAGGTCAGGCAGTTTCGGGCCCCGACTTCACCGAAACGCGATCCGGCGCCATCCGGCTCAGTCGATCCAGTCGAGCCAGTCCTCCGGCCCTTGCGAACGCGCAGGGTCATCGCCCGGAACTCATCCGTCAGTCCGCATTTGTGCATGACGATGTCAGAGCGGGACGAAAAGCGATCAGGACCGACGCTGCCGCCAGGGTCTAGCTTTTGTCGAGTCCGAAGGCCTTGAATGCCTCTGATCGCGCGCCCCAGAACGGCGTGATGTGCGAGGGGATTTGCAGGCGCGTGACCGGCTGAAGCGCGATAGGCGCGGTCGGGGGCGGGCCGATGAGTATCGCGTTGATCCCATTGCCGTCGGCCGATCGGGTGATGACCCAGTCAGGACGCTTGCCGGTCAGCCGCGTCGTCTCGGCGTTGAAATTCTCACCCTTGCGATAGTCCGCTTCCCACTGTTGCCTGTACTGGCTCGCATCGAAATCGGGGTTGATCTTGCGGGCGGCGGCGATGCGATCCGCGACCAGGATCGCGCGGACCGGCGGCTGGGCGTAGCCTGACACACGTTGCGCACAACTGCGCCCGCAGACGGCAACGTAGTAGGCTCGCACGCGCGCAATCCGGCCTCTGGCGTGCAGGGAGCGAAGTCGGTCACGCGTCTTTTGAGCGCTAACCGGCAGTTCATCGCCCAAAACGGGGACATTCAGTAACGGCCAGGCGGGACGTCACCCGATTGTCGACGTCGGCACAATCAGCGACTGATCGACGGCGCAACTGCCCGACGCTGCTGCGGCTATGTCCCGGTTTTCGCCTGGCACAGCGTTGCAGGCGCAGCAAGTCCCAGCGCCCCGTGCATTTTCGTCAGCAGCTCACGTTGGTCTACGGGTTTGGAGAGATAATCAGTCATACCGAGGGCAAGATACTTTTCTCGATCACCGCTCATCGCGTCTGCAGTCAGCGCAATTACCGGTATGCTGCCCCAGGAATGGGTAGCAGCGCGGATGTACCGGATTGCCTCTTTGCCGTCCATCACAGGCATGTGCACATCCAGAAGGACAAGATCAAAAGGCCTTGAGGCTAGCTTGTCGAGCGCCTCCTTTCCGTTTGACGCCTCAGTGATCTCGCAACCCTGCGGCGCAAGAAATAGCTGGATTACCTGACGATTGATTGCATTATCGTCAGTGAGCAGGACCTTGATGCCGCGCAGCGATCGTGCGGGGTCGATCGCCGCTGTTGGTACAAACTCAGACCGCGTGATTACGTTGGAGGCAACCTCCATGGCTCGGAAGGTCAGTCGGAATTTGGAGCCGCGTCCGACCTCGCTCTCAACAGTGATGTCGCCCCCCATGAGGCGCGCAAGTTGGCGTGAGATCGCGAGGCCTAAGCCCGTGCCGCCGAAAATGCGCGTCGTTGCGCCGTCTGCCTGAGTGAACGCGTTGAAAAGCTTTGCCTGTGTGATCGGGCTCATGCCGATGCCGGTGTCCGAGATCTCGACGCACACAACGTGCCACTCTGCCGTGTCCTTTGTCGATGAGACGCGGACCTCGACGCCACCAACGCTGGTGAACTTGAGGGCATTTGACAGCAGGTTTGAAACGCACTGGCGCACTCTCACCGGATCGTAAGCGAGGTGCTGCGGGAGGCTTGAAGCGTGACGAACGACGAGGCTCAACCCTTTGTCTTCTGCCTGGATCTGGAATAGCTGGCGTATGCGCATCATGGTGTGAAGCAGATCGCCAGACACCGGCGAGATTTCCAGCTTGCCGGCCTCGATCTTGGAGAGGTCGAGCACATCGTTCAGCAACGTCAACAATGACGCGCCAGAATCGAGAATAACCGCGATCTTTTCCTGCTGTGCTGGCGCAAGGTCATCCGAAGCGAGCGATTGCGCCATGCCGAGCACGCCGTTCAGAGGCGTCCGGATCTCATGGCTCATGTTGGCGAGGAACTCACTCTTTGCCTGCGCCGCCCTCTCTGCCAGGTCGCAGGCGCGTTCGACTTCGACCAGTCGCTGAGCTCTTTCCGTCGCCAGGTTTGCCTGCGCTTGCTGCACCTTGGCGTTCATATGAACCAGAAAGAACGTGAACGGCGGAGTCACCGCGGACGTGATGAATATGGTCATCATCGGTGTATAGGGCGTGGCACCGGGCAACCACACCACGTTGACCAGAAAATCGAGCGCCAATACTGCGACAAGCACGGCGAACGTGAAAGCAGCAGTGTAGGTAAGTTGACGCCTCAGCTTTCGTTTCATGCGGAAAGTATACGGGAGTCCGGTTAATGCCTGCTTAGGCTCCGGTCGGGGCCAAGTCGCTTTTTGTTAGCCGGAACAGCGCAGCATCGCTTCCAGGTCGCCATCCCAGCCGATCCCTGCGGTCGAGCAGTGTCATCGCCCGGAACTCATCCGTCAGTCCGCATTTGTGCATGACGATGTCAGAGCGGGACGAAAAGCGATCAGGACCGACGCTGCCGCCAGGGTCTAGCTTTTGTCGAGTCCGAAGGCCTTGAATGCCTCTGATCGCGCGCCCCAGAACGGCGTGATGTGCGAGGGGATTTGCAGGCGCGTGACCGGCTGAAGCGCGATAGGCGCGGTCGGGGGCGGGCCGATGAGTATCGCGTTGATCCCATTGCCGTCGGCCGATCGGGTGATGACCCAGTCAGGACGCTTGCCGGTCAGCCGCGTCGTCTCGGCGTTGAAATTCTCACCCTTGCGATAGTCCGCTTCCCACTGTTGCCTGTACTGGCTCGCATCGAAATCGGGGTTGATCTTGCGGGCGGCGGCGATGCGATCCGCGACCGGGATCGTGCGGACCGGCGGCTGGGCGTAGCATCGTGAGCCAGGCGAATGGTCGAACGATACGAGTGCCGTTCGCGCCGCATCTGCCCCATTCGCGACCATGCTCGCATGATAGGAATTGACGACCACACCATCAAGGCTGGCGCCGGGCGCGAGTTGGATGTTCCAGAGTATTGAATTGTAGGATGACAGATAGAGAAACACCGGCGCGTGCGTCTCAGTCACCAGCACGTCGATGCGCGATGACCATTGAACGGCGTTGCCGGTCGCGAAGGTGAGAGCCCCCTTCGCCAGGGCGTCCTGCGGCATTCCTTCCTTGAGCCGGTGAACCGCGGCACGCCGCGCTTCGGCCTGTTCGGGCGTATCCTGGAAACTCACATGATGGAGCGGCACGTGAACCCCGCCGCCATATGTATCGACGTAGGCGGCCTTCGCACCTGCTCGAGCCTTCGGCTTGTTGCAGCTGCCGGTAACCTGAAGCGTCTCAAAAGCCACAGGCGGTTGGGCCATGTCGAAAGCGACCGCGCCACTGACGGCCTCACCATAGGCCATCGACGGTTGCCCATCGCTCACCGCAAGGACGGTGTCGCCCGGAATTGCGGAGGAGCCCTCGCCCGGCGCCCCGCATGCGGCGACGCCGACAAGGGCTATGCAAGCCAGGATCGTCCGCATCGTGAGCCCCCAGGCGCTAGCAGCCGTCGCGGAACAGAGTAAGCGTTCGCGCTTTCCGGACCGTTACGCCGACGTCTGGAATTGCTGCCTGCACAGCACCTTCCGATGATGTTGCCAATGGCAGGGTCGCTCGTGAGTTGCCCGTCGCTTCTGCCCTGCTGATCAGGCGTTTCATCGCCCAGAAGCAGTCATTGACGCATAGCGATTGGTCGGAAAACCTGAGGCAGGCCAGACGCTTTACTTGCTTATTCGGGCACCTGTGGACGCCGCTGTGTTCCGTTGCCGGGGTTCCTCCAGTTCAGTACCCAAACGGGGCATTGCGCGCCCTCTTCGGCCGTTAAAGCCGTGGGAGAGCTTCGGTTCGGAAATGTGCCTTCCACTGTATGTGCTGGCGCCGGCCGGTCATCCGAAAGCCCTACGCCGGATGCGAACCGCGCTCCACGTTTGCGCCAGTTAGCCAGCTCGCTGGAGCTCAGCCCGGCAGGCGTCGCTCCATCCACGAAGAAGACAACGTCGCGGCCGTTTCTGTCTTGTTGCTGATTGCCGGGAACAAGGCTGTTCGCCAAAGCGCGCCGCACCTGCCAAGGCGCTGCATTGGTTACATCCGGCAAGGCTGCGCGAACCTGAACGGCAACTCTTGCGATTGCCGCACCCGAGTTGGTTCTAGCTCCTGTAGCGAATACCCCATTTGTGTGGGTCGCCCTCTCGACGATGAAGGCGTAGTCCACCTCGGTGGGCGTCCGTCCGAGTTCGCTGTACAATCGGTAGAAGGCCGTAATCTTCCCGCCGTCAAAGTTGGCAGCGGCGTAGATTTTTTCATATGTCCGCCGTACTAGCGCATTTGAGGCGAGGCGCAGGAAGCCTTGGCGCCAATCTTCTGCGCGGACCGGGTCGAACCACACTCCGCACAAGTAGCGTTCCGTATCCTGCCGACGCATGTCGCTCTCGCCCGGTGTACCTCGCCCGGCAAGACCAACAAACCGACGCACCTCTCCTGCCCGGACACCAAATGCCGCCTCGATCAAGTCAGGTTGCAAGCGATCGACTTCAACGATGACGGCTTGAATTTCACGGCCACCGCCGGCCGTAGCGCCGCGCGGCCCCCAAGTGAGAAACGAGTTTGGATCGTTGGTCAGGCACGGCTGCTCGACACGACGATCGGAACGGCGCGACTGGCAGAAATTCCATTCGGGTGGACGATCGTAGGGCGTTGCCTCATAGGTCAGCACAAGCGTCATCGTGCGCTCGTGCAAATTCGGGGGCTGCACCCCTGGCAATAGCCTTTGCCAAAGATCAACAGTGATCGCCTCTCCGTTCTCGCCAGCTGCAGCTATGTCGCTATAGCTCGGGCGCGCCAACAATGCGCGGATGCCAGCTCGTGTTTGCGGCCCGAGTTCACCGTCCGCTGTCACACGCGGACCTTCGGAACCGAGGGCAAGGTCTAACGCGCGTTGGAACTCGACGATGCGTCCGTACGTGCTGTCTTTCCACGCCAGGCGTCCCGCTGGTCCAGCCTGGGTCTGGTAAAGAACGGTCGATTGCGTTTGTGCGTCAGCTGTTTGCACAACGCACGTCGCCACCAGCGACGCTATCGCAATCATCAGACAGCGCATCTTACATCCCCGAGCAAAGCAGGTGTGACAGTACACGGCGAACGCGAACGTTTCTATTCATCCAAGAACGGAATAAATGGCCAACCACGCCTCTGCAGGCGCGTGACCTGCTCCGGGATTTTCGGGCCTCCCCGGGCTTGAATTACGACCGGCCGTTTAGGGCCCGCCATGACGCCCGATTCTCGGGAAGGCCACCACCGACAAGGTCGCTCCAGACACGTCACTCCCCCGGCCCTGGCGGACCCGGCAGTTCATCGCCTCAAATGTGGTCAGTGACGCGCTGCGCCTGGCCCGAAAATCCTGAAGCAGGCCAGAGGTGCGCGCACAGCTAGGTTGAGCCGGGGCAAATTCGCAGGCTGCCTCCCATCGACATCGTGCGCAGGTTTTACGAATGTAGCCGTGAGCAGTGACAAACCTGCTGGAGTAGCGCGCATGGCCCGTATCAGGTATTTGACTGCCGCCATTGCGGTCAGTGTGACTTCAGCATTGGCGAGTGCTCACGCGCAAGCGCCGGGCGAGGCTGCCTTCCGCGCCATGTTCAAGGAAATGGTTGAGACCGACACCAGTGTCGCAACCGGCGACTGCACTTTGCTTGTGACCAAGATCGTCGCGCGAATGACGGCCGCAGGTTTCCCAACCCGCAATCTCCATGTTTTCGTGCCGGACGATGCACCTAAGGCCGGCAACCTGGTTGCCATCCTGCCGGGCAAGGACCCCAAGGCGAAGGCCGTGCTGATGCTAGGCCACATCGACGTGGTCAACGCCAGGCGAGAGGATTGGGTACGCGATCCGTTCGTCATGATCGAGGAAGGCGGCGAATTCTACGGGCGCGGCGTTTCCGACATGAAGGCGCAGGATGCGATCTGGGCTGATAATCTGGTGCGCTACCATAACGAAGGCTATCGCCCGAAGCGCACGATCAAGATGGCGCTGACCTGCGGCGAAGAGGGCGGCTTTCCGAATGGCGCTGGCTGGCTGGCGGAGCACCAGCGTGAATTGATCGATGCTGGCGTCGCCTTGACCGAAGGCGGGGGCGGCGACCTCGACGCCAACGGCAAGAAACTCGTCGTGACCGTCATGGCGGCCGAGAAAACTGCGAGCAACTATGTGCTCGAGGTAACCGGGCCTGGCGGGCACTCATCGAAGCCTCGTCCCGAGAACGCCATCATCACGCTCAGCGAAGCATTGGCGAGCCTGAAGGGACTTAGGTTTCCAACCGAACTCAACGCCTTCACCCGCGCCTATTTCACTGCCCTGCAATCCCGTGTCGATCCAGAGACCGCGAATGCCATGCGCGAGCTGCTCACCGCCCCCCAGAATGCGGCGGCGAACGCGATCGTCAATCGATCCGTGAGCTGGAACGCCATGCTGCGCACCACATGCATCCCGACGCTGCTGGAAGGCGGACACGCATTCAACGCGCAGCCACAACGTGCGCGTGCGACGATCAATTGCCGATCCCTGCCTGGAACTTCGCTCGCGCCGATTGAAGCAGCGATCGCCGCCGCTGTGAAAAATCCGGAGGTAAAGATCACCGCTGCTCCGCTCGGCAGCGCGCGCGCGTCGATCTCTCCGCTGACGTCCGAAATACTGGACCCCATCCGGAAAGTCGCGGCGAGGGTTTTTCCTGGCGTCCCGGTCTCGCCAATGCAAGAAACCTTCGGTACCGACAGCAGCAGGCTGATCTCGGTCGGCATCCCCACTTTTGGATTTTCGGGGCTGTTCCGGGGAGATGACGCAGGTAATATTCACGGACTCAACGAACACATCTCGGTTCAATCGGTCCTCGATGGGCGTGAGTTCCTCTACCAGCTGATCAAGTCTTACGCCGAACAGAACGAGGAATGACCTGCAGCAGGACTTTCGAACCAAGCGCATCGCGAATGGCGGCTTCGAGGCCCAGCTTCGCGCCCATCCGATGATGTTACCGATGGCAGGGTCGCCCGGGAATTGCCGGTCGCTTCTGCCCTGCTGATCAGGCAGGAGCTCGCCCGGAAAAGGTCATACGGGCTTTCGTCAGAACACGCTCTTCATGAGCTCTCTTGACACATCTTCGAATGAGCCGGCCTTGACCGTAAGGATATTGTGCCTTACTTTTATCCGATGGGCACGCTTACCGTTACCGCGAAGGGTCAGGTCACGCTTCGCAAGGACCTCCTGGAGCACCTCGGCGTGGGCCCCGGTGAGCAAATTGACGTCACAAAGCTTCCGGACGGAAGGATTGAGGTCCGGGCCGCGTCGACGGGCGATATTTCATCACTCTTCGGAATGCTCACAAAGAAAGGGCGGCCTCCCCTTTCCATCGACGCAATGAATGAAATCACAAAACAAGGGTGGTCCGGCAGAGTCGACAGGAAGAAATGAGGATCACCGCCGACACAAATGTGCTCGTCCGCGCGATTGTGGCCGATGAACCCAAGCAGGCTCGCGTTGCTCAATCAACGCTTGCGAAGGCGGACCTCATTGCAATCGCGCCGACGACATTGTGCGAGTTCGTCTGGGTCCTGTCTCGCGGATACGGGATCCCGCTTGCAGACATTGCCGTAGCAGTCCGACGCCTGATCGGCAGCTCCAATGTCGAGGTCAATCGTCCCGCTGTCGACGCAGGACTTGCGCTACTGGACCAGGGCGGTGACTTCGCCGATGGAATCATGGCGTTTGAGGGGGCCAGCCTGGGCGGCGCGACATTTGCCACTTTCGACAAGGATGCAGCAAAAAGGCTCAAGAAGTTGGGACGAGACAGCTTGCTGCTCACCTGACGTGACCTGCCCCAGAATTGTCAGATCGCCCCGAACTTGAATGACGACCGGCAGTTTCGGGTCCCAGTGCCGCCACATCAAACCCGGACATCGCTAAGCTGCCGACAATGCTAGGACATTCGTTCCTCAGCCGTGCACAGCGCGAGATAGAGCGTTACGGCCACCACCGGAACGGCGAACCAGTTGAGCGCCGCTCCAGGTGCGATTCCCAGCGTCAAGATGGGTTTGAGATGGCCGGAGATGGCACGCAGAAACGGTTCCAGCAGCAGCACACACAGGATGAACGGTACGAACCCCCGGTACCGTATAAGCAAAACCCAGAGCGCCCCA
>JBMOGP010000046.1:0-10238 GCA_049318285.1 Hyphomonadaceae bacterium | reverse complement strand
GCTATCGCGGCCACTCGATGTCCGACCCTGCCAAGTACCGCACGCGCGAGGAAGTGCAGGAGATGCGTGAGCATCACGATCCTATCGAGATGCTGAAGAAGAAGCTACTCGAAGCAAGGCACGTCACCGAGGACGACCTCAAGAAGATCGAAGCAGAGATCCGCGAGATCGTGAATGACTCGGCACAGTTCGCACAGGACAGCCCCGAGCCGCATCCGGATGAACTGTGGACCGACGTCCTGGTGGAGAGCCGCTAGATCATGACCGATATCCTGATGCCTGCGCTATCGCCCACCATGGAGGAGGGCAAGCTCGCCAAGTGGCTGGTCAAGGAAGGCGATATCGTGAAGCCCGGCGACGTGATCGCCGAGATCGAGACCGACAAGGCGACGATGGAAGTCGAAGCCGTCGATGAAGGCGTGATCTCGAAGCTGATGATCGAGGCCGGTACGGAGGGCGTGAAGGTCAACGCCGTGATCGCCCAGATTTCAAATGGCGACGCCGCGCCGGCGTCCAAGGCGCGTGGCAAGGGCATGTCGTCCGCGAAGAACACCGAAGCTAAGAAAAGCCCCGACGCAAAGTCCTTTGCAGACGGTGGCAATGTCGTCGGCGGCGCCACGGAACAGGTAGCCCGGAATGACGGCCATCGCCTTCGCGCGCCAGAGCAGAAGGCTGCCGGAGCCGAGGGGCTGCATGATCCCACGCTGCCGGAAGGTGTTACCTACAGGAGGACCGCTGTTCGCGATGCGCTGCGCGACGCTATCGCAGAGGAAATGCGGCGCGACGAGACCGTTTTCCTGATGGGCGAGGAAGTCGGTCAGTATCAGGGCGCATATAAGGTCTCACGCGGCCTGCTGGAAGAGTTCGGCGACCGGCGGATTATTGACACGCCGATCACCGAGTACGGATTTGCTGGTCTCGGCGTCGGCGCCGCGTTCGGGGGGCTGAAGCCGATCGTGGAGTTCATGACATTCAACTTTGCAATGCAGGCCATCGACCACATCATCAACTCGGCAGCCAAGACCCTGTATATGTCCGGCGGCCAGATGGGCTGCCCGATCGTGTTCCGCGGACCCAATGGCGCGGCTTCACGCGTCGGCGCGCAGCACAGCCAGGACTACTCCGCCTGGTACGGTCACATCCCCGGTCTCAAAGTCCTCGCGCCCTATGACGCCGCCGATGCCAAAGGCCTATTGAAAGCCGCGATCCGTGACCCCAACCCAGTCGTCTTTCTTGAGCACGAACTGATGTACGGCATCGAGTTCGATGTTCCGGAGGTCGAGGATTTCGTTCTGCCGATCGGGAAGGCGCGCATCCGCCGCGGAGGCACGGATGTCACGCTTGTCGCGCATTCAAGAATGGTGAAGTTTGCGCTCGAAGCTGCTGAGGAACTGGCCGGGCACGGCATCGAGGCGGAGGTGATCGACCTGCGCTCGCTGCGCCCGCTGGACACGGCGACCGTCATCGAGAGCGTGAAGAAGACCAGCCGTATCGTCTGCTGCGAGGAAGGCTGGCGCTTCTTCGGCGTCGGGGCCGAGATCGCCGCCGCCGTCACCGAACACGCCTTCGACTATCTCGACGCGCCGCCGATGCGCGTCGCGCAGAAGGATGTGCCACTGCCGTATGCTGCGAACCTTGAGAAGCTTTCCCTGCCAAACGCGCAGGATATCGTCGCAGCGGCGAAGAAGGTTTGCTACCGGGAGGTCGAATAGATGACCACTCCCATTACCATGCCTGCGCTGTCGCCCACGATGGAGGAGGGGAACCTTGCCAAGTGGCATGTGAAGGTCGGAGACAAGGTGAAACCCGGAGACATCATCGCCGAGATTGAAACCGACAAGGCGACGATGGAGGTCGAAGCCGTCGATGAAGGGACGGTGACGAAGCTGCTGGTTGAGGAAGGCGCGCAGGGCGTGAAGGTCAACGCCGTGATTGCGGAGCTTGATGGAGAGGGCGGCGTGGCGAAGGCTCCGGATCCTCTTCCCTTGCTTAAGGCGGGTGAAGCGCCTGCGAAGGGACCATTGAAGCCAGCGATCGTTACGCTGCCCCCCGACCCTAGCCTCTCCACACAAGGGGGCGGAGAACGCGCAACAGCAACCTCAGACCTCAGGATCAAGGCTTCACCTCTCGCCAAGCGTCTCGCAAAGGCCGATGGAGTTGACCTGCTGGCGCTCAAGGGCTCTGGCCCGCACGGCCGCATCATAAAGGCCGATGTGCTGAAATCGCTGAAGGGCGATGCGAAGCATACGCCGGCGGCTGGCGGCGGCATCACGAGCCTGATCGAGCCCGCGTTGCTCGACGGTCGCGTCTACGCGCCCGACAGCTATGAACTGATCTCGCTTGATGGCGTGCGCAAGGTCACGGCGCGGCGGCTGACGCAATCCTTCATGCAGGTGCCGCACTTCCCGTTGACCATCGATCTCGAGATCGACCACCTGCTTTCCGCGCGCGTGCGGATCAACGAGGCGGCTGCTGCATCGGGCACGAAGGTGTCCGTCAACGACATGTTGATTAAGGCCTGCGCGATGGCGTTGATGACGCATCCGGACGCGAACGCCAGCTATACCGACAAGGGCGTCGCCCAGCACAAGTCGGCGCATGTGTCGGTGGCGGTCGCCATATCGGGCGGACTCATTACGCCGGTCGTGCGCGATGCACAGACCAAGGGGCTTGCCCAGATCACGGCGGAGATGAAGGACCTGGCGGCGCGGGCGCGCGAGAAGAAGCTGAAGCCGCAGGAATACATGGGCGGCACGTTCTCGATTTCGAACCTTGGCATGATGGGCATCCGTCAGTTCGCCTCGATCCTCAATCCGCCGGAGGGGATGATCCTGTCTGTCGGCGCGGGGGAGAAGCGCGCGGTGGTGAAGGAGGACAAGGTGGCAATCGCCACGATGATGACCGTCACGCTGACCTGCGACCATCGCGTGGTCGACGGGGCGACGGGTGCCCGGTGGCTAGCGACGTTCAAGCAGTTCGTCGAAACACCTGAAGCGATGCTGCTCTGATGCCGCTTCGCGTGAAACTTCTTGTCGCCGCGATCGCGGTTGGGCTGTCGCTGTTCGCGACCTTTGGGGATTTCTTCTTCGTCGGCGTGCTGGGGCTACCGCCAGGGTCGGGTAGGATTGCTGTGGCGGCAGCTTTGCTCGTCATTGGCGTGGTCTGGTTTGTTTGGTCCGGCGTCGATGTGCGCAAGACGCTGAGAGACGTGCGCAGCAGGGGCGCGAAGGACTGATCGGGAGGTCTCGTTGGCTCACGTTGGATCAGGCTTTACCGCCTCGCTCTGTGCGCTGTTGGCGTGTTGCGCTGCAGCGCCAGGGCCGGCCGCGAAGCTGTTGATGGGCGAGCCTTCGGCGATCGTGACGCCGCTTGTCTATCGCGAACTACTTTGGACGGAATGCGGCGAGCCGAACATGGCGGTCAGGACGGCTTTCGTTGCGGACCTAAAGGCTGCAGGGGCGCCTGAGGCGTTGATCGTTGAAGCTAATGCAGAAGTCGAGCGCATCGAGGCGGCGGAGAGCGATACCCCGAACGAGTATATCTGCACCGCCGATCTCTACGAGACGACGGAAAAGAACGCGGCGGCAACGCAGAAGGCGTGGCCTGCCTTCAAGAACCGCAAATCGTGAGCACGTAACATGGCTGACGCCAAGGCTTCCTATGATCTCATCGTCATCGGCTCAGGGCCGGGCGGCTACGTCGCCGCGATCCGTGCGTCGCAGCTGGGCATGAAGACAGCGATCGTCGAGCGGGCGGAGATCGGCGGCATCTGTCTCAACTGGGGGTGTATACCGACCAAAGCCTTGCTGCGGTCGAGCGAGGTGTTTCATCTCATCACGCATGCGAAGGATTACGGGCTCTCGGTCGAGAATCCGAAGGTGATGATGGATGCGGTGGTCAAGCGCTCGCGTGGCGTGGCGCAGCAGCTGTCGAATGGCGTCACCTTCCTGATGAAGAAGCACCAGATCGATGTGCTGGTTGGGACAGCGCGGCTGGAAAAGGGCACCTCTGCGCCGAAGGTGATCGTCGAGAAGGGGAGGGGTGAGGGGACGTACGTTGCGAAGAATGTGATGTTGGCAACGGGCGCTCGGGCAAGGGAGATTCCGGACATCGGACTGAAGGTCGATGGCAAAACTGTCTGGGCATATCGGGAGGCGATGGTGCCGACGGAAATACCGAAGCAGCTCCTTGTGATCGGATCGGGCGCCATAGGTATCGAGTTTGCGAGCTTCTATCGCACCTTGGGCGCAGAAGTGACGGTGGTCGAGGCGCTGGATCGAATCCTGCCGGTGGAGGATGCGGAGATTTCCGCATTCATGCTGAAGCAACTTGGCAAGCAGGGGATCAAGTTTCTCACGCTGGCGCAGGTGAAGTCGCTCAAGATCGACAGGGGCGTTGCGACAGCCGAGGTGGCGGCCAAGGAGGGCGTGCAGACGCTGAAGGCGGACAAGGTGATCCTAGCTATCGGCATCGTCGGCAATGTCGAGGATCTCGGGCTTGAGCAGCTGGGCGTGAAGGTCGAGAAAACGCACATCGTGGTCGATGGCTTCGGCAGGACGACTGCGCCGGGGCTCTACGCGATCGGCGATGTCACCGGGCCGCCCTGGCTGGCGCACAAGGCGATGCATGAGGGCGTGATCGTTGTGGAGGGCATGCAGGGCAAGGCGCCCTCACACAAGTTCGATCCGTGGAATGTACCGGGCTGCACCTACTCGCATCCGCAGGTGGCGAGCGTCGGCATGACGGAGGAAGCAGCGAAGAAGACGGGCCGAAAGCTGAAGATTGGCAAGTTTCCCTTCATCGGCAACGGCAAGGCGATCGCACTTGGTGAACCGGAAGGTCTCGTAAAGACAATCTTTGACGAGCAGACCGGCGAACTGCTCGGCGCGCACATGGCGGGTGAAGGCGTAACCGAACTCATCCAGGGCTATTGCATCGCGCGGCAGGGCGAACTGACCGAAGCTGAGCTCATGGAAACTGTCTTCCCGCATCCGACACTGTCTGAAATGATGCACGAGAGCGTGCTCGCCGCCTATGGTCGACCATTGCACATCTGAGCCGGACAGGGCGCATGCTGCAGGGTTTGGTTTCGCATTCCACCGAGGACGCGGCTATCGGGCGGCAGGTTGCGGGCACCTTGCGGGCAGCGGGGGTCGGGGTGTGGCTCGCGCCGGATTCAATCTAGCCGGGCTAAGCCTACAACAAGGTCATCGTGGCAGGACTGCGTGCTTGCGAGACGCTTGCCGTGCTCGTCTCCAGATCATCCAAGGCCTCAAAACATGTTGCGCGCGACGTGGCCCTGGGCGATGGGCAGGGCAAGCGTATCATTCCGATCAGGATCGAAGCGGTCGAGCCTTCTGACGGACACACCTGCTATCTCAGCATGCCGCAATGGGTGGAGTGGCATGCGCATGGAGCGTCCGCGCTGGCGCCGATGATCGCCATGCTTGGCCACGCAGGGCTCGTCGATGTGGCCACGCCTCAAGTGCAGAATCCTCCGCCGGCCATCGCCGGGAGCGATGCGATGATCGAGATTCGGCGCGGGAACCACCTGACAGGGTCGGCGCGAAACGTGGCGATCCTGGTCGATGGAGACAAGGTGGGCGAGGTCGGGAACGGAAAGTCGCTCGTGTTTCGCGTGGTGCCGGGACAACGTGTGATCGCGGCGCGCTTCGATTACACAAAGAGCGCTCCCTTCGCCGTGGACGCGCAACCGGGCAGTGTTCGTGTTGTCGAACTTGGTCTTCCCAACATCGCGGATGTTGGGGCGCAGCTGTCAGGACTTCTTGGCCAGTCGAAGTATTTTCGGTTGAACCTGCTTGATTAGGTTGGCCGGAAAGCCTGTGCCGAAGCCCGCTAGTCACGCTGCAGAAAACTCTCCGCCGGCCGGATCGCCTTCCAGGACAGCACCTTGGCCGCCATCTTCCCGTTAGGCAGGCGCCACTCTGCTTCGACATAGCCCGTCGTTCGCGAGCGGTTCACGAGCTTCGCCTCGATCTCGATTTCGGGGCCTGAGACAGGGCGGAAGATCTTCACCTGCAGGTCCTGCGTGGTGAAGCCTTCGCCCTCCTCCAGCGCCGTCGCCATGCACATCGAAACGACATTGTCGGACAGCGCCGCGATCCAGCCGCCAAAGACACGGCCGCCGCCGATGTCGCGCGAACCATCATTTGGCCAGCGGAACAGCACCCGGCCGACCTCCGCCTCCTTGCACCATAGGTCCGGCCGTACGCCCATATTGATGTGCGCTGGCGGCAGGTTGCCTGACATGAACACCTTAATCCGCTCATTCACGTGCGCGGGCAGCGTGGGGAAACCGTCGAAGCTCATGATCAGATCCACTAGCAAAAGGCACTGGTCGCTAGCGGATTTCGGCACTACGCTACAAGCGAAAGCTGACCGCAGGCTAAAGCATGATGCGGCTGGCAATTGTTCTGCTATGGGGGTAGCTCGTGCGCGTTTTTCTGTCTGTTAGCGCAGCCATGCTCGTCGCCGCTTTCGCCGAAACACCAGTGCAGGCGCAGGACGGAGCGTTCATGTGGTGCCAGGCGACTGTCGGAGCAGGCCGAGACAAAGTCACATACTATTCGGGATTTTACTCGGCGGCCGCCGATCAGGCTGACGCTAAAGCCAGAGCCTTCAAGTCCGAAGTTGAAGCCATGGAACTCAGCGCTCTCGCCGTTAGCGCGAAGTGCATGGCGCTGGCGGACTATGATACGGCCGTGGCGTCTCGAGACGCCGCCATGAGAGCGGCGCCGGGTGAGCTGCTAAATGAATCTGAGCGATGAGGCTCAGTCGCCGCTGGGCTTGAAATCCAGAGCGATGCCGTTGATGCAATAGCGCAGGCCGGTTGGCGGCGGTCCATCCGGAAAGACGTGGCCCATATGGCTGCCGCACGTGTTGCAGTGAACCTCTGTCCGTATCATGCCATGGCTGCGGTCGACTGTTTCGCCGAGCGTCCCCGCGATGGGCGTGGTGAAGCTGGGCCAGCCGGTACCGCTCTCGAACTTTACCGTGTTGTTGAACAGCGGTGTTTCGCATCCCGCGCAGATGAAGACGCCGGGGCGTTTCTCGTAGAGCAGGGCGCATGAGCCGGGGCGCTCCGTGCAGTGCTGGCGCATGACGGCGTACTGTTCGCGTGTGAGGCGCTGGCGCCATTCCTCATCGGTGCGGATGACGGGGTAAGTTTGGGTGTCGGCCATTGGCGTCTCCTGAGCTGGGGTGCAGCCCATATACGGCTTCACACCCATATAGTTACGCGAGCGGCCTCAGACAGCCGTCACGCCGCCATCGACAACGATGTTCTGTCCGGTCGTCCAGCTACCAGCCTTTGAGGCCAGGAACACCGCAGCGCCGGCAATATCGTTAGGCTCGCCGAGGCGGCGCAGCGGGGTTTCCTCCTCACGCTGCTCGCGGGTATCGTCGTCCGCCCAGAGCGCCTTTGCGAAGTCGGTCTTCACGAGGCCGGGGGAGATGCAGTTGACGCGAATGTTGTGCGGGCCAAGTTCCGCCGCGAGGTTGCGAGCGAGCTGCACGTCGGCCGCCTTCGAGATGCAGTAGGCGCCGATTACGGTCGAGGCGCGCAGGCCGCCGATCGAAGAGACGATGATCACGGCGCCGTCCTTCCGTTCGATCATCTGCGGGGCGACCATCTGGATCAGCCAGTTGTTCGAGATGATGTTATTCGACAGGATCTTTGCGAAGGCGTCGTCCTGGATTCCAGCCATCGGGCCGTAATACGGGTTCGAGGCAGCGTTGCAGACGACGATGTCGATCTTGCCGAAGGCGGCGTTGGTCTCGTTGACCAGCCGCTGGAGATCTTCTTTCGAGGAGATGTTGGCCGGACATGCGATGGCGGTGCCGCTGCCGTGCCTGGCGTTGATGGCGGTGGCAACTTCCTCGCATGGACCGGGCTTGCGCGAGGAGATCGTCACTCGCGCGCCATGGCTGGCAAACTGTTCTGCGATGGCCTTGCCGATGCCTTTGGTCGAACCGGTGATGAGGGCAGTCTTGCCTTTGAGATCGAACAGCGTACCGGCGGCGTTTGCCATGGGGAAGTTTCCTTTTCTCTGGCCCTTCGGGGCCATCGGGGCAGTCGCCCCATTATTCTGACGCAATGATAAAGCGTTTCTAACGCGGGAATCGCAGAAGGGAAGCTGGGGCCGACGTGCGGGCGTCTCCAAGGTTGTTGCGCGGGCCAAGACCTCTGGAATTCCTGCTGACCCGCAGGGACTGCGGAGCGGCGGGATGACCGCGATCCGAAACAGGTTCAAGGCCGGTGGATGCAAGTGATGCCAGCCGATCGCGGCGAGGGGCATGCGGAGAGTGTGCTGTCGAGCCTTCCGCGTGCGTGCATGCCATGGAGAGTTTTCTCACGTGCCGGGGACTACCCAGCAGGGTTGCCCATGACTGCTTACGACTCGCTGGTGATTGCGATCGCCGGCACCAATGGCAGGATAGTGTCATGGATGCTGCGCCCGCGCCAACGCGTCATGGCGTGGATCAAGGTCCGGGCGCGCGGCCGCTAAGGCAAGCACCACTGGAACCGTTTCGTTAGAATCGCGTTGGACCACCGCAGAACAGGTGGAGCGGCGTCATGCGTGAATTCGCGATTGTCGGCGCGGCTCTCATCGGCATCCTAGCCGGTTGGATCGCAGAAGAAGCCTTGGGCCGCGAGCACGGCCTGAGCACCAATCTGGTCGTCGGCGTCGTTGGGGCCTTCCTCGGCGCATTTATCGCGAACCCGCTGAACTTGGCTTTGCCGGCTTTTGGGGGAGGCTTGTCGTCGCGACTATCGGCGCGATCGTGCTGCTGGCGATTGTGGGCATGGCCCGCGGCCGCCGCGCGACTTGAAGTCTAAAGGCTAGAATGTTGGTTGATCGGCCGCCCACTTTAGAGCGGCCGATTTACGATTGGGCCAAGCTGTAGGGATGCTTCTTGACCCAAAGGTAGCGAGAAATGATCACGTAGACGAACAGAATCCAGCTCACCACGAGAATGCAAGTGCCGGCCCAGAGCGCCCACGCCGGCGCTGTCGCATCGAGTTTCCACCACACCAGGAGTGCAGCGCCGAGGATAATCCCTGCGAAGCCCAGCATGCGCTTCGTGCGATGAAGTCCGCGCACCTGCTTGATCCACGCCAGCCTTGCGGCGTGGTCGGGATCGAGGGCGGGGAGCTGGTTCGCCATTCTATTTCGACACGTCCATCAGTGCGCCATAGGTCAGTCGTGGCGAGATTGCTCGCACGGGCGGGGTGCCCCCAGTCGGCGTCGATCCGTTGACGTTCTGGATCATGCCAACAAAGACGAGATCGTTGGTGGGATCGATCCAGAACCAGGTTCCAAAGGCGCCGCCCCAGTAGAAGGTGTTGAGGCCTTGCGGCGTCCCGGCCTTCTGGGGGTCCATCACAATGGCGAAATCCATGCCGAAGCCGATGCCTTCCTGGCTCGGACCATAGAGGTCGACATTTGTATTCGCAGGCAACACGCTGGTGCGCATGAGGTCGACTGTGTCAGCCTTCAGAATGCGCTTGCCATCCAGCTGTCCGCCATTTCCGACTGCCTGGGCAAAGCGCCAATAGTCCTCGGCGGTGGACATGAGACCGCCCGAGCCGGCGAGGAAGGATGGCTTCGTGGTCGCGACGCGGTTCTCGACCGGTCCTTTGATCAAGCCGTCTTCATAGAAGTGTGTCGCGACGACGCGCGCCGCTTTTTCTTCGGGCATCCAGAAGCCGGTATCGACCATGCCGAGCGGCTTGAAGATGTGCTCGCCGAAATAGACGTCGAGCGACTGGCCCGAGAGCTTCTCGACGATGTAGCCTTGGATGTTGACGCTTGGGCCGTAGTCCCACGCTGTGCCGGGCTGGGTTTCAAGCGGCAGCTTCGCCAGCTTATCGACCATGCCCTGCAGGTCGGTCTCACCAAGACCGGCGTTGTTGTAGACGGCGCTGGCGCCAAAGCCCGCCGTATGGCTCATCAGTTGCGCCATCGTCATCGGAGCGTTCTGTGGAACGAGCGCGCCATTGGCGCTCTTTACCTTCAGGTTGGCGAACTCAGGGATAAATCTCGAGACCGGGTCGGAGAGCTTCCACTTGCCTTGTTCCCACAGCTGCATCATCGCGACGCCGGTGATAGGCTTGGTCATCGAGGCGATGCGAAAAATGCTGTCAGGCTTCAGAGCGGCCCCGGTCATCGCGTTGGCCGCGCCATAGGTATCCATGTGCACGACCTTGCCGTGGC
>JBMOGP010000045.1:0-10368 GCA_049318285.1 Hyphomonadaceae bacterium | reverse complement strand
TCTTCTGGTACTCGGCGCGCAGCTCCTCGTCCGACTTGCTCTTGTCTTCCTCGGATAGCCTGTCAGCCTTCTTCTCGGCCTCGAACTGCGACCAGATCTGCTCGAACTCCGCCCTTACCATCAACGGCGGCAGGTCGAAGGAATGCCGCTCGTCCAGCGCATCGAGAAGCACGCGCTTCACCTGCTGGCGCGTTGCAAAGCCCAGCTCGCCAGAAATCTGCGACTTGATGGCGTCCTTCAGCGAGTCGAGACCTTCGAGGCCAAGCGTCTTGGCGAACTCGTCGTTGATCTCAACGTCTTTCGGCCCCTTCACCTCATGGACCTTCACCTCGAAGAGCGCGTCCTTGCCTTTGAGAGTCTCGGCCTGATACTCGTCCGGAAACTTGACCTTGACCTTCACATCCTCGCCGGCCGATGCTCCGATCAGCTGCTCCTCGAAGCCCGGGATGAACCGGCCCGAGCCGAGCACCAGCGTATGGCCCTCGGCCGCGCCGCCATCGAACTTCTCGCCGTCGATCGATCCGACAAAGTCGATGACGACAGCGTCGCCATTCTCGGCCTTGCCCTCTTTGGTCTCGTAAGCCTTGTTGTTGTCAGCCAGCCGCTGCAGCGACTCCTGGATTTCCTCTTCCGGAACCTCGGCAACCATCCGCTCGATCGAGATGGTCGAGACGTCCGCCGGCTCGAACTCCGGCATGATCTCAAGCGCGATCGAATAGTCGAGGTCAGCCTCGCCATTGATCAGCTTCTCCTGGTCGGACGTCAGTTGGATCGACGGGCGCGAGGCCGGGCGCAGCGACTTGTCGGCCAGCGCCTTGTCCGAGGTCTCCTGGACAAGATCGTTGACCAGGTCGCCCATGATCGACTTGCCGTACATCTTCTTGATGTGCGCAGCAGGCACCTTGCCGGGACGGAAGCCCTTCAGGTTCATTTTCGGCTGGAGTTCGCTGATCTTGGCGTTGAATTTCGCGTTGAGATCACCCTTCGGGATGGAAACGCGGAACTCCCGCGAAAGACCTTCCGATTTCGTCTCTGTGACGTTCATCGCGCGAACCCTGCTCAGGCATAATGGTTGAGCCCCGCCTGCGGCGATCGCCGGGCGGGAAAGGGGGCCGTCTTACACACCCCTGCGAGGCCTGTCCATGCGCGGATTCGGCGGGAACAGCCCGCTGCGCCGGCGCCAGGCAGCACTTATGGTTGACATGGCGGGAAGTTCGTTGCGGCCGTGTCGGAAACCTAGGCGCCAGGACGTCCTTGCATTGAAAACGTGGCCTTTTCAGATCCCAGAGACGCCAGCCCTGCCCACGGCGGACTTGAAGAATACCCTCACGACCTGCCTCTGGCTCGACAAGGAGGCCGAGGAAGCACTGCAGTTCTGCACCTCCCTTCTCACCAATTCCCGCATGGGCGCGGTTCAGCGCCACACTGCAGACAGCCCCTCTGGTGCACAGACGGGCGACGTCATGACCGCCAGCGCAACGATCATGGGACAGGACTTCATGGCGATAGACGGCGGTACGATGTTCCCACAGACCGAGGCGGTGTCCTTCCAGATCCATTGCGACACCCAGGAAGAAGTCGACCACTCCTGGGACAGCCTGACCGCCGGCGGGGGTAAGACCAGCCAGCGCGGCTGGCTCAAGGATCGCTTCGGCGTCTCCTGGCAGGTCACTCCCACCATCCTTGAACTGGTCATGAGTGGGGGGCGACAACGCCGCCCGTGAATGCATCACGGCCGCCTTCATGCGCATGCAGAAGCTCGACGTCGCCGCCCTCAAGGCCGCAGCCGAGGGCTGATCCCCACCCACTGGCCTTTCCCCCTCAACCCAACTATCACCCGCGCTGCTGCGCGCGGGTGTGGCGGAATTGGTAGACGCACTGGTTTTAGGTACCAGCGGGCAACCGTGGGGGTTCGAGTCCCTCCACCCGCACCATCTCTTCCGAAAACATCATGCGCTTACCCAAGCGGCACCGAGTTCCCGGGGAAACGCGAAGAAGCTTCGCGGACGATTTCAACCACCTCCTCCAAAGGCCTGGGGCAAACAGTGAAGCCAAATCGGCGGAGCAAAATGCAGACTTATGCTGCCCCGCATGAAACGAGCACGAACGGCAACCTGAGGAGACGTGCGCCCGCCACCCCGCAGCAGGTCACGCGCCCGCACGCCTATCCGCCAGAGATCTTCGGTATCAGCACAATCTCGCTGTCGGCGCCGATCTCGGCCCCAAGCGCATCCTGGAAAATCTCCCCATCGATCGCCAGCGCCATCTGATCCTCGACGAACTCCCCCAACCCCGGGAACCGCGTCTCCAGCTCGCGCATCAAGGCGCGCACCGTCC
Organism: Hyphomonadaceae bacterium; assembly: GCA_049318285.1. Classification (GTDB taxonomy): domain Bacteria; phylum Pseudomonadota; class Alphaproteobacteria; order Caulobacterales; family Hyphomonadaceae; genus UBA7672. The sequence continues at coordinate 8,031 of JBMOGP010000045.1, read as the reverse complement.
GCGCCTCAACCTCGAACGCGCTCACCCCACCCGTGAAATCTGCAATCCGCCCCGAGATCGACGTAACGCGCGGCACCTACCTGCCCATCTCAGCGAGCACCTTCGCCGGCGACAGCGGCAGCGACGCCATACGCTTGCCCACAATCCGGCTCACCGCATTCCCCACCGCAGCCAGCGGCGGCACGATCGGCACCTCACCGACGCCCTTCGCCCCATATGGATGACGAGGGTTCGGCTTCGTCTCGATCAGAATGGTGTCGATCATCGGCAAGTCCGACGCCACTGGCATCCGATAATCCAGGAAACCAGCATTCTCCAGCAGGCCCGACTTTCCGTAGACATACTCCTCGTTCAGCGCCCACCCGATCCCCTGCGCCGCGCCCCCCTGAAGCTGGCCCTCGACATAAGCCGGATGGATCGCCCGCCCGACATCCTGCGCAGCCGTATATCGAACCACCGTCGTCCGCCCTGTCTCGACATCGATCTCCAGGTCGCACACATGCACGCCAAAACCGGCCGCGGCGCCCTGTGCATTCAACGAGACCTCAGCCGCAATCGGTCCGCCCGTCTTCGCCGACTTGCCAGCGATCGCCTTCATCGACAGCGGCTTCACATCCTTCGCAGGATCGGTGCATGTCGCCACGCCATCCTTCCAATCAACCATCGCGATCTCGCATTCCCACGTCTGCGCCGCGCGCCGCTTGAGGTCAGTAACCACTTTCTGCGCCGCCTCCACCACCGCCATCCCGGTCGCAAACGTAACCCTGCTTCCGCCCGTCGAACCGGAATACCCAATCGACGTCGTGTCCGCGACCGTGCACCTCACGCGCTCGATCGGCAGCCCCAGCGTCTCAGCTGCCATCATCGCCATCGAAGCCCGCGACCCGCCAATATCCGGATTGCTCGACACCACAGTGACCCCGCCATCCTCATCAACATGCACCGCAGCCGAACTCTCGCCGCCAACATTGAACCAGAACCCCGCAGCCACGCCGCGGGCCTGACCTTTGCCAACCGGCGTCTGATAATGTGCTGACGCCTTGATCGCCTCCAGCGTCTCGACAAGCGCGGAACATCTCACCGTGGCACCGTAGACAGTCTTCGCCCCATCACGCACGGCATTCAGAAGCCGCAGGTCGATCGGATCCATCCCCAGCTTCAGCGCCAGATCATCAATCGCACTCTCGACCGCAAACGCCGCCATCGGCGCCCCCGGCGCACGATAGGCCGCAACCTTCGGCCGATTGCTGACGACGTCATAACCTGTCAGCGCCAGCGCCTCGACATCGTAACAGGCAAACGCCGTCATCAGCCCGAGATTCACTGGCGATCCCTGAAATGCGCCCGCCTGATACTTCAGCGTCATCTCGGCGCCTGTGATCCTGCCGTCCTTCATCGCTGCCAGGCGCACATCCATCACAGCGCCCGATGTCGGGCCGCTGGCCAGAAATACTTCTTCGCGCGACATCACGATCTTCACCGGCCGGCCGCACTTGCGAGACAAGGCGAGCGCAACTGGCTCAAGATATACGGTCGTCTTGCCGCCGAAGCCGCCGCCTATCTCCGCCGGTGTCACCTTGATGTCGGACAGCGGCATGTTGAGAATCTTCGCCACCATCGCGCGGACAAGGAACTGTCCCTGGCTCGAACACCAGATCGTGCTCTGTCCATCCGCGCCCCACGACGCCACGCACGCGTGCGGCTCGATATAGCCCTGATGCACGGCCGCTGTTTCATAGCGGCCCTCGACGATCACGTCGGCCGCCTCGAAAGCCGCTGCAACATTCCCGCGCCCCATCACGTGCTTCGCGGCAACGTTGGACGCCTTGCCTGGCTTGGGCGTCACGCCCCTGGTGTACATGTCATCGTGCAGCACCGGCGCATCCGCCGCCATCGCTGCCTCGACATCGATGACATGCGGCAGCACTTCGTACGTCACCTCGATCAGGTCCAGCGCCTCGGCTGCAATCTCGGGCTGCGTCGCCGCTACCGCCGCCACCGCATGGCCCTGATAGAGCACCTTGCCCTGCGCGAGACAGTTGGCGGCGACTTCCTTCATCGCTGCATGGCTCTCCCCGGCTTCGACCTCACCTGCCGCGCCGGCATCGAAATCCGCGCTGGTGACAACTGCCTTCACACCCGGCAGTTTCTCAGCCGCACGCGTGTCGATCGATACGATACGCGCATGCGCATGCGGGCTGCGCTTGATCCGACCGGTCAGCATACCCGGCAAGTGAAAGTCTGCACCGAACTGCGCGCGGCCGGTCACCTTGTCCACGCCATCGGGCCTGATCGGCCGCTGGCCGACGACCTTCAGATTCACGCCGCCCAGATTGCCATCGCTCATCTCGACTTCTCCGCCTGCCGCAGGTCCGCCGCCGCATCCATAACGGCGCGTACGACCTTGTCGTACCCGGTACATCTGCACATGTTGCCAGCAAGCCAGTACCTTACCTCCGTCTCCGTCGGATCCGGATTGCGATCCAGCAAAGCCTTCGACGCCATCAGCAGACCCGGCGTACAGAACCCGCACTGAAGCGCAGCCTGCTCCAGAAACTGATGCTGCAGCGGATGCAGATGGCCATTGTCCGCAAGGCCCTCGATCGTCTCGATCCGCGTACCCTCGGCCTCCGGCGCCAGCATCAGACAAGCGCATACTAGCCGCCCGTCGACGATCACCGAACACGCGCCACAATCTCCCGTGCCGCAGCCCTCCTTGCTGCCGGTCAATCGCAGCTCATCGCGCAGCGCATCAAGCAGCGACTGGCCGCCGCCGGCGAGAAACTCCACCGGCTCCCCATTCACCGTCGCATTCACAACCAACCTGCTCATGCGCTCGCCCGCTCTTTCGCAATCAACGCCGCCCGACGCGCCAGCACGCAGGCAACTTTCGTCCGGTACTCAGCCGTCCCGCGCTTGTCGCTGATCGGCTTGCAGGCGGCCGCAACAGCCGCCTCCATCTTGGCCAAAGCTCCATGATCCAGCGTCGTTCCAACCAGCGCCGCACCCGCAGCCTCGACCAGCAGGCACGTCGGCGCCACGGCGCCCACACTCACGCGAGCAGCGGTGCAAACGTCCCCCGCATCCAGCGTCAGGTTAACGCCAACCCCAACAACCGCGATGTCCATCTCCGTCCGCGGGATCAACCGCAGGTACGCATCGCTCGACCGCGCCGGTCTTGCAGGCAGCCTGAACGCCACCAATATCTCGTCAGCCGCCAGCGCCGTCCTGCCAGGACCGACCTGCACCTGCTCCACTGGAAGTTCGCGCGAACCGCCGGTCCCCTCGATGATGCAAACCGCGCCCGCCGCGATCAGCGCCGGAACACTGTCCGCAGCCGGAGACGCATTGCAGAGGTTGCCGCCAAGGCTCGCCCGACCCTGAACCTGTGTCGAACCGATCAGGTTCGCAGCCTCGACAAGACCAGGCCACGCCGCCCGTAGCGCCGCGTGCTCGCCCAGAGCCGCACCCGAGGTAGCGGCTCCAATCACGAACCCGCCGCGCTCGCCGCCAATGCCAATGAGTCCCGGAATGCGCTTCAGATCGATGACGACCAGCGGCTTCGCACGTCCGCCGCGCATCTGCACCAGCAGGTCCGTGCCGCCGGCCATCAACCGCGCCGACCCCGCCGAAGCCCGCAGCGCAGTAACGGCATCCACTATGCTTGCCGGCGCGAGGTAATCAACACCGCTCAAATGGCGCTCCTGTTCAGCAAGACACCACTATGTGAGCGAACGCTCAGTAGAGCAAGTACGGCTTCCGCGCGGCAATCCAGGCTTGCTCATCCGGAATGGTAATCGCATCCAGATCGGCCGCAGTGGTGTTCGGATCATCAACCCATTCGCGCAACTGCTTGCCGCCATTGATCACGTCGATTGCCAGCTCGCCGTTCGTATACTCGTATTTGAAGTCGAGCCCGCGCCAGAGGTCATACCGGGGATACAAGCGACGGATCGCCTTGAAGCCCAGCGCCTGAACGCGCCACGGCTTGAACGTCTCGTGATCGTAACTCGAATCTTCCGTGTGGATCTGCACGCCATTGCATAACTGCTTCATGTGCTTGTGAAACGTCGGCTCGAACCAGCAATCACGCAGCCGGCACCCCGTCAGCCACTCTGGCGCAAACGCCTGCATCTGCGCGATCACCCGCTTCGCATCGATGTCCGGCGCGCCGAACAATTCAAGCGGCCGCGTCGTTCCGCGTCCTTCGGAAAGCGTCGCGCCCTCGATCATGACGGTCCCGGCATACGCCCGCGCCATCCAGAGGTTCGGCGCATTGGGGCTCGGGTTCACCCAAGCCCGCTCATACAGAGGCCAGCCAAAGCCCGGACCTTCATTCGGGCGATAGTCTTCCATCTCGATCACACGATACGTCACATCGAGCCTGAAGTGATCGACGAACCATTTGCCCAGCTCGCCCAGCGTCAGCCCGTGCCGCATCGGGATTGGTCCGGCGCCGACAAAACTTTCCCATCCTGCGCGCAGCGTGAGCCCTTCCACAGGCCGCCCGATCGGGTTCGGCCGATCCAGCACCCAGACTTCCTTGCCATGCTCCGCCGCAGCCTCGATCACATAAAGAAGCGTCGTGATGAACGTATAGATCCTGCAGCCCACATCCTGCAGATCCAGAAGCACGATATCGAACGTGTCCATCATCTGGCCCGTCGGGCGTCGCCCCTCGCCATACAGGCTGAAGACCGGAATACCGTGTAACGGATCAGTGAAATCCGGGCTTTCGATCATGTTGTCCTGCTTGTCGCCGCGCATGCCGTGCTGCGGCCCGAACGCCGCCGTCAGACGCACGTCGCCGCACGCTGCCAGGGCATCGAGCGAATGCGTGAGATCTGCCGTCACCGATGCCGGATGCGCGACAAGCGCGACGCGTTTGCCCTTCAGCGGCGCACGCAGCGCCGCGTCGGCTATCAGCCTGTCGACGCCAAACTTCACGGCCCCAGAACTTGGCATGACTATCCCTTATCCGGCGCTGGCAGGTCGATGACGAATCCCTCGGGCGCATGGAAGTCAGGATTCCCTTCAGGATGCTGAACGGCCCAGTACGCCTTGCGTCCGTCTACCGCCTCGATCACCGTACTCATCGAGGCACGCCACGTCGCCCCCGATGGCGGCAGTCCTTCGACGCCCGAAAGGTCAAGCTCAGCTTTCAGCACGAACTGCCGCCCGAACATCATGGTCCCGATCGGCGCTTCGCCGACCTGCTCGATATTACGCATGCCAGACCGCCGGCTGCGAAAACTGTAAGCCGCCCACTGCCCCGTCGGCGCGAAGTTGAACTCGACATAGCCCGGGGCTTCAGCCTGCAGGATGAATATCTCGAAACAGGTATGCTTCCAGAGTTCATCCGCACGGCTCGGGTTCGACAGCTCCGGGATCAGCAGCGCCTCAAGCTCGCCGCTCAGCCGGTAAACCAGTTCAAGTTTTCCACTGGACTTGCGGCGCACCTCGGCCATCAGCCCATCCACGGGAAGCGGCGGCGAATCGGAATGGGGCTGCAACTCATGGCTCATGATGCAACCCTAACGCCAGCCCTGCCCGACGCCTACTGCCGAGACGCGATCAGCAGGTGCGCGATCAAGTCCCGCCGCTCGTTAGCATCCGTTAATCCGTTCAACCGCATGGACGTCCCTGGAACGAAACTGTCCGGCGATTGCAGCCACTGGTCCACCAGCTCGGGCGTCCAGCGCGCCGCATCGAACCTCTTCAGTGCGGGCGAGAAATTATAACCCGCAACCGCAGCCACACCCCGATCGAAAACCCCGTTCAGGTTGGGCCCCACCTTGTGACCTTCGTCTGCGAGCAGGAAATGACAGGCGCCGCATTTCTTGCCAAACAGCGCCCCGCCCCGCGTCAGGTCGGCTGCGCTATAGGGCTCAGGCAGCTCCGCCAGCGTCGGAGCAGGAAGCCGCGACGTCTCGGTCGCCGGCGCCTCTCCACCACAACCAGCCAGAGCGATCAGCACCGGAATCATGCAAACTGCGCGCATTGCCTACTCGCCGCAAACGACCCTATCGCTAACCCGCTGCCTGCAGCCCATGGCCGACGGCATCACCGGTGCCACATCATCTGGAAATCCGGACTGTGCAAGGAAAAAAGCCATGAACCTCTCAAGCTGGAAACAGGTCGAAAGCGATGCTGCCCGCATCGCCGCAACCGACCTTCGTGCGCTTGCGGACCGCGCCGATATTGCGCCGTTCATCTGGACAGCGCCGCACCTCGAAGTCGACGTCGCCAAGCAACCCATCGACCCCCACGCGATGGCCGCGATGCAGGCCCTCGCCGTCGAGCGCAGGCTTGACGACAAGATCAGGTCCCTCTTCGCAGCAGGCATCGTCAACGCATCGGAACACCGCCCCGCCCTGCACTGGGCGCTGCGCGGCGGCGGCAAGGGCATACCCGCCGTCGACGTGATGAATCGCGAAGCTGAAAAAGCCTCCGCCTTCGCCGACCTCGCCCGCAAGGGCGGCCTCGGCTTCCCGCTCAAGACCATTCTCCACATCGGCATCGGCGGCTCCGACCTCGGCCCGCGCCTGATCTGGGATGCACTGCGTGATTACGCATCTACCGCCCCCGATATCCGCTTCGTCGCCAACGTGGATCCAGAAGACTTCCGCGAAGCCACCACGCATCTTGAGCCGGCTACTACGCTTGTCCTCGTTGTTTCAAAATCCTTCAAGACTCCAGAGACAGCCTCCAACGCCCAGCTTGCTCGCGACTGGCTGGTCGCGCACCTTGGAGAGAAACAGGCCAACGCGCATCTTGCCGCCGTGTCATCTGCGCCTGACAAGGCCAAGGCATGGGGGGCAGGCGAAGACCGCATCTTCCCGATGGATGAAGCTGTCGGCGGCCGCTACTCGGTCTGGTCCTCTGTCGGGTTGTCGCTGCAGATCGCTCTCGGCGCCGAACGCTGGACGCAATTCCTCGCCGGCGCAGCAGAGATGGACGCCCACTTCCGCGACACGCCGCTGGCCCAGAACACGCCCGCCCGCCTCGCCATGATGGACGTCTTCCTCCACACCGCACTCGGCATGCCCAACCGCACGGTGCTCGCCTACGCCCACCGCCTCCGCAAACTGCCCGACTTCCTCCAGCAGCTCGAAATGGAATCCAACGGCAAGAACGCAGCAGACGACGCAGCCGGCCTCGTCGGCCCCACCGCCCCCATGGTCTGGGGCTCGGTCGGTACGCTCGGCCAGCACTCGTTTCACCAGCTGCTTCACCAGGGCATGCGCCAGACCGCGATCGAATTCGTCGCCAGCCGCGACGCCGGCGGCGGCGACTGGACGCGCGGCCGCGCCCTTCTCGCCAACGCCTTTGCGCAGGCCGAAGGCCTTCTCGCCGGCCGCTCAACCGCAGAAGCCAGCAAGCAACTCGCCGAGCAGGGCAAGACCGGCCCCAAAGCCGACGACCAAGCCCGTCATATGGACATGCCCGGCAATCGTGGCTCCACCACTGTCCTGCTCGAGGCCCTGACGCCCGAAGCCGTCGGCGCCCTCATCGCCCTGTATGAGCACCGCACCTTCGCCGCCGGGATCCTCTGGGGCATAAACCCCTTCGATCAGTGGGGCGTCGAACGCGGCAAAGTCCTCGCCGAAGAACTCGACAAGGCGCTGGCCGGCGGCGACCCGGGCAAACGCGACCCGTCCACACTCCGCCTTGTCCAGCGCACACGGCGCTAGACATTCGCTCTCACAAGGCAGACTCTCCGCACCTTCCATGAGGATGGACGATGCGCATTGCTCTGCTGTCATGCCTTGCGCTTGCTGCGTGCGCCGGAACGCCAGATACGCGTCCGATCAACCTGCCACTCGCCGCGGCGCCATCGGCAAAGGCGGAGATCGACATCGCGGGCGATGGTGACGTCATTGCGCTTGCCTTTTCTGGTGGAGGCGCGCGCGCTGCCTCGTTCTCGCTGGGCGTGCTGCAGCAGCTCCGCGACACCAGGGACTCCACGGGCGGTCGCCTGATCGACCGCGTCGCCCTTGTGACCGCCGTCTCCGGCGGCGCTATCACAGC
>JBMOGP010000044.1:0-10483 GCA_049318285.1 Hyphomonadaceae bacterium | reverse complement strand
ATCTTTCGCACCAGATGCTTACGGTCGCACGCAGCAAGCTGCAGGAGGCTGGCGCAGCGAATGCCTCGGTTCGTCATGGCGATGCGACGTCGTCTCCCTATACAGACGGCTCGGCGAGCCTCGTGATCATCCATCAGGTGCTTCATTTCCTTGATGATCCGGGCCGTGCACTCGTTGAGGCAGCGCGTGTGCTGGCGCCCGGCGCAAGGCTGATCGTTGTCGAGTTTGCGCCGCACACGCTGGAACATCTGCGCGCAGAACATGCGCATCGCCACCTGGGCGTGAGTGAGGCCGACATGGCGCGCTGGGCCGATCGCGCCGGTTTGGCTGTCGGGGCTGTAAAGACTTTCCGTGCTCCTGATGGCGAAAAAGGAATCTCCGTGATGGTCTGGTCGGCCGACAGTCAGAAAGCCGCGCATGTTTCGCCAGGCAAGTTGGCATCGCCGCGCAAGAGGTCCGCAGCATGAAGACGCCGACAGTCTCTTTCGAGTTCTTTCCGCCCAAGAATGCGGAAATGGAAAGCAAGCTCTGGGATTCGGTGAGGCGGCTCGAGCCGCTCGCGCCGTCCTATGTGTCTGTGACCTATGGCGCTGGCGGCTCCACGCGCGAGCGTACGCACGGCATCGTCAAGAAGATGGCCGAGGAGACCTCGCTGAAACCGGCCGGGCATATCACCTGCGTTGCGGCAACGAAGGACGAGATCGATCAGGTCTTGCGTGACTATTGGAACGCGGGTGTGAAGCGCGTCGTGGCGCTACGTGGTGATCCAACCTCAGGTATCGGCACGCGCTATGAGCCGCATCCGGGTGGCTATGCCTATGCCAACGACCTGATCGCCGGAGCGCGGAAGATTGCTGACTTCGACATTTCCGTCGGCTGTTATCCGGAAGTGCATCCGGACGCCCCGTCGCTGAAAGCGGAGATCGACAATCTCAAGCGGAAGTTCGATGCGGGCGCGACGCGGGCGATCACGCAGTTTTTCTTCTACCCGGACGTATACTTGAAGTTTCTCGACCAGGCGCGTTCGGCAGGCATCGCCCAGCCTATCGTGCCGGGCATCATGCTGCAGTCCAATTTCAAGGGGCTCAAGCGGATGGCGGATTTGTGCGGCACGGCGATTCCGACGCGCATCGCTGATCTCTATGAAGGGCTGGATGGCGACGCCGAGACCCGCGATCTCGTGACGGCGCATGTCGCCGCTGAGCTATGCCACCGGCTGGCCGAGCAGGGCGTGGATCACTTCCACTTCTACACAATGAACCGCGCGGGCTTGTCACTTTCGACGTGCCGCTTGCTGGGCATCAAACCGGAGACCAGGGCATGAGCGATCCTGCAATCCGCATTGCGTTGGTGACGCTAGGCGTCGAGGATCTCGCGCGCGCGTCCGCCTTCTATGAAGCGATGGGCCTGAAGCGGTCGCGCGCCTCGCAGGCGACGATTCATTTCTACGATATGGATGGCGTTGTGCTTGCGTTGTTTCCGAACGACATGCTGGCCGAGGATGCGGGCGTGACGGGCGAGGGGCATGGCTTTCGGCGCGCGACGCTGGCGTGGAATGTCCCGGACGCGGCTGCAGTCGATGCTGGCTTTGCGCGTGTGATGGCAGCGGGGGCGGTGAACCTGAAGCGGCCCTACAAGACCTCGTGGGGCGGCTATGTCGGCCACTTTGCCGATACCGAGGGGCATCTCTGGGAGATCGCATACAACCCTTTCTTTCCGCTCCATGCCAATGGCGCGGTCTCGGTTCCCCCCCCTCGCGAAGGAGTCAAACAATGACCCGGCAGGAGCGCATTGCGAAGCTGAAGCAGAGCGCGAAGGATCGCGTCCTTGTCCTTGATGGATCGTGGGGCGTGATGTTCCAGAAGATGGGGCTGCAGGAGAGCGATTATCGCGGCGCACGTTTTGCGACGCATACGGGGCAGATGAAGGGCAACAACGACATTCTGTGCCTGACCCGGCCGGATCTCGTAGCGAAACTGCACGAGATGTATTTCGACGCGGGCGCGGACATATCGGAGACCAATACGTTCTCCGCGACCACGATCGCGCAGGACGATTACAAGCTCGACGCGAGGGCTGTGTGGGACATCAACTATGAAGGCGCGCGGATCGGGCGTGAGGTCGCCGATGCCTTCACCGCGAAGCAGCCGGACAAGCCACGCTTCCTGGCGGGTTCGATGGGACCTCTGAACAAGATGCTGTCCATGTCGTCGGACGTGAACGATCCAGGCGCGCGTCTGGTGGATTTCGATGAGGTTTGCCACGCCTATCGCGAGCAGGTGAAAGCGCTGAATGAGGGCGGCGTCGACCTCTACCTGATCGAGACGATCACCGATACGCTGAACTGCAAGGCTGCGATCAAGGCGATCATGGATCTGGAGTCCGAGGGGCTTGAAAGGCTGCCCATCTGGATCTCCGGAACGATCACGGACCGTTCGGGTCGCACGCTGTCGGGCCAGACAACGGAAGCGTTCTGGAACTCGGTGAAGCATGCAAAACCGTTTGCGGTCGGCTTCAACTGTGCGCTGGGCGCGGACCTGATGCGGCCGTTCATCGCCGAGATGGCGCGGGTCGCCGATACGCTGGTCGCGGCTTATCCCAATGCTGGCCTGCCAAACGAAATGGGCCAGTATGACGAGCAGCCACACGAGACGGCGCACGCGGTGGAAGCGTGGGCGAGGGAGGGCCTGGTCAACATTCTCGGCGGATGTTGCGGCACGACGCCGGATCACATCAGGCATGTAGCGGAGTCGGTGAAAGGCATCGTTCCGCGCAAGCCGCCTGAGCGTGCAAAGGCGTTGCGGCTTGCGGGGCTTGAGCCGTTCGAGCTGGCTTGATGGCGAATTTCCATGACGCCCTGAACGACAGGCATGTCGCGTTCATCACGGCGCCGAAGATGCACTTCGTTGCCACCGCGCCACTTTGCGATGCTGGGCGCATACACCTTTCACCAAAGCGCTACGACAGTTTCCGCGTTATCGGACCCCGTCGCGTGGCCTACGCTGACCTTGGCGGGCCGGGCGTGCAGACGCTTGCGACCCAGCGGCAGTATGCATCTTCGAGGGCGTTCTACGCCAACCACATCGTCATTCCGCCGGGCTATGCAACCATCCGCCTGCCGAGGATCATTCCTGACGAAGCCGCTTTTGGAGGCGATACGCAAGCACAGGCCGGGAGCGTGTTCCGCAAGATCGCGTCGGCGCTGCAGGAGGCGGGCGCCAGCGAGGGCGACGTTGTCGCGATGAGCGTCTATCTCGCCGCGCCTGCACCGGGCGGGAACATGGATTTCGATGGCATGATGCGCGCCTACGGCCGACATTATGGCAGCGATGAGCAGCCCAATCGGCCTGTGCGCTCAACCGTACCGGTCGCGGGGCTTGTGCGGCCGGGCATACTGGTCGAGATCGAAGTTACCGCCGCCGTGCCGGCCTCCCGCTAGTTCAAGCAGAACAGACGCATGACCCAATCCACAGCCTCTTTCATCAACATCGGCGAGCGCACGAACGTCACCGGATCGGCAGCGTTCAAGAAGCTTATCATCGAGGACCGGTATGCCGAGGCTGTCGATGTGGCGCGCCAGCAGGTACAGAACGGGGCGCAGATCATCGACGTCAACATGGACGAGGGTCTGCTGGATTCGAAAGCGGCCATGCGCACCTTTCTGCGCCTGATCGCGGCGGAGCCGGACATCGCCAGGGTTCCGATCATGGTCGACTCCTCCAAATGGGATGTGATCGAGGAGGGGCTCAAGAACGTCCAGGGCAAGGCGATCGTCAATTCCATCTCGATGAAGGAGGGCGAGGCGCAGTTCCTGGAACAGGCCCGCAGGGCGCTCAGCTATGGCGCCGCCGTTGTCGTCATGGCGTTTGACGAGAAAGGGCAGGCGGAGACAGCGCAGCGCAAGTACGAGATTTCGAAGCGCGCGTACGACCTGCTGGTCGGTATCGACTTTCCACCGGAAGACATCATTTTTGATCCCAACATCTTCGCTGTCGCGACCGGCATCGAGGAGCACAACAACTACGCTGTCGATTTCTTCGAGGGCGTGAGGATGATCAAACAGAACCTGCCTTACGCACGCACGTCGGGCGGGCTGTCGAACGTGTCGTTCTCGTTCCGCGGCAATGAGCCGGTTCGGCGGGCCATGCACTCTGTGTTCCTGTACCACGCCATCAAGCTCGGCTTCGATATGGCGATCGTCAATGCGGGGCAGCTCGACATCTACGACAATATCGACCCGGAACTGCGGGAGCGGGTGGAGGATGTGATCCTTAACCGGCGCAACGATGCGACAGACCGGCTGCTGGAGATTGCCGAGCGCTATCGCGGACAGAAGGGCGAGGTACAGAAAAAGGACCTCCGCTGGCGCGAGAAGCCGGTCAAGGATCGGCTGGCGCACGCGCTGGTCAACGGCATCACGGAGTTCATCGTCGAGGATACCGAGGCTGCGCGTCTTGAAGTGCAGCGGCCGCTGCACGTCATCGAAGGGCCGCTGATGGATGGCATGAACATCGTCGGCGACCTGTTCGGCGCGGGCAAGATGTTCCTGCCGCAGGTGGTGAAGTCCGCGCGCGTCATGAAAGCGGCAGTGGCTCACCTGCTTCCGTACATGGAAGAGGAAAAGCTGCGCACCGGCATGGCGGACAAGTCCAACGGCGTCGTCGTCATGGCGACGGTGAAGGGCGATGTGCACGATATCGGCAAGAATATCGTCGGCGTTGTCCTGCAGTGCAACGGCTACAAGGTCATCGACCTTGGCGTGATGGTGCCGGCCGAGCGGATTCTCGAAACTGCGGTGAACGAGAACGCCGACATGATTGGCCTGTCCGGCCTGATCACGCCCTCGCTCGACGAGATGGTGTATTTTGCTTCCGAGATGCAGCGTCTGGGCATTCGCAAGCCACTGCTGATCGGCGGCGCCACAACCAGCCCGGCGCACACGGCGATCAAGATCGAGCCGATGCTCAGCGACGCCCCCGTCGTGCATGTGCTCGACGCCAGCCGGGCCGTTGGCGTTGTCTCGCAACTGATGAGCGACGAGACGCGCGACAGGTTCTGGGGCGAGACCAAAGACAAGTATGCCAGGCTCCGCGACTCGCGATCGGGTGGGCAGGCGAAGGCGCGTGTCAGCCTCGAAGCCGCGCGCGCGATGGCGCCGAAGATCGACTGGTCGACCTATGCGCCGCCGAAGCCGACCTTTCTCGGCGTACGGGAGGTCGAGGCGGATCTTGCGACGCTCGTGCGCTACATCGACTGGACGCCGTACTTTGCGAGCTGGGACCTTGTCGGACATTATCCAATGATCCTTGAGGATGATGTCGTCGGGGAGGCTGCGAAGTCTTTGTGGAACGACACGCAGGCCATCCTGCAGCGGATGATCGGCGAGCAGTGGATCAGGGCGCGCGGCGTCGTCGGCTTCTGGCCAGCCAACCGTGATGGCGATGATGTGGTTGTCTGGAGGGATGAGACGCGGGAGGACGAGATCGCCCGTTTCTTTACGCTGCGTCAGCAGATGGAGAAGACAAACGAGAAGGGCCAGCTTGCTCTGGCCGATTTCGCTGCTGCGCGTGGCGCCGACTATATCGGCGGCTTCGCAGTGACGTCGGGCCATGGCGAAATGGAGAAGTCCAGGGAGTTCATCGACAAGGGCGACGACTACGCGTCGATCATCGTCAAGGCGCTGGCGGATCGGTTTGCCGAGGCGTTCGCCGAGTATATGCACGAACGCGTGCGGCGGGAGTTGTGGGGTTATGCACCTGACGAGGGTCTGACGAACGATGAGCTGATTGCCGAGAGGTACCAGGGTATCCGCCCTGCGCCGGGCTATCCCTCGCAGCCGGACCATACGGAAAAGGCGACACTCTTCAGCCTGCTTGATGCGACTGCGAAGGCGGGGATCGAACTCACGTCAAGCTACGCGATGAACCCGCCGGCGTCCGTGTCAGGTCTCTATTTCTCGCATCCAGACGCGGTCTACTTTGCCGTCGGCCGCATCGAGAAAGACCAGGTCGAGGATTATGCGCGCCGCAAGGGCTGGGACCTTGCGACAGCAGAGCGCTGGTTGCGGCCGATACTCAATTACTAGCTACGCAACAGAATCGCCGTGGGGATCTGTGCCTGTAGCGACATACGCTACGGCAGCCGCCTGCGCGGCGCAGGTTTTTCTGTTGACCTCGGGGGTATTCCCCAATCTCCTGCGCATCGTGTGGCGGTTTGACAGGCGCTTCGGTCGCCCGATTCACACATAATAAGGACGACTGGGCCCCATGGTCACACGTCGTCAGGGGAGGACGCATCTTGAGGCAGTGGAGACTGGCGCTCGTCCTGGCCGTCGGCGCATTGGCGCTCGCCGAGACTGCGCAGGCGCAAGACACGTCGCAGCAGCCGCAGCCAGTGTCCGCGGAAGACGCCGTCCAGACATTCGAGCCGGCATTCTTTGCGCGCTTCAACCCGATCACGGCCGAGGACATGGTGCGCCAGCTACCGGGCTTCAGCCTCGACGAAGGCGCGGACCTGCGCGGGTTCGGCGCGACTGCAGGCAATGTGCTGATCGACGGACAGCGGCCAAGCAGCAAGACAAGCCTTCGCGATGAACTCGGACGCATTGCGGCAGGATCGGTGCTGCGCATTGAGCTGATCCGGGCGTCGGCCGCAGGCGATCTCGATGTGCGGGGCTATACCGAGCTTGCCAACGTCGTGCTGAAGCCTGCGACGGGCATGCAGGTGTCGACGACATTTGCTGCGACGACGCGCTGGTATGAGCAGGGGCGCGTGGGCGCTCAGATCGGCGCCACACGCGCGTGGAAGACGGACAGTTTCGGATTTCGCCTCGCGCTTCAGGGTACTAATCTCGGCGAACGTGAGCAAGTCGCTGCGGCGCTCCGCAATTCCCTCGGCGCGACGGCACGCACGCAGGAAGAGTTCTATCAGCAACAAGCCGGCGAGTTGCTCATCACCGGCGCCGCCAACTGGACGCCAAGTCCGCGCGACACATGGAACGCCAATTTCCGCATCCTGCCGCGCCTCTTCAACAACAATGCCGCAGGCAGCATCCGCCTCCCGAACGGCACGAATGTCGGCGCCATTTCCTCCGACTACGAAGAGAAAGACGTCCTGTATGTCGACCTCGGTGGCGACTATGAGCACAAGTTCGACGGGCAGAACGCGGTCAAGCTGATCAACGTCAACCGGCTGGTGAACTGGCGGCCGCAGCAGGTCATCACACAGAATGTCCTCGGCCTGCCGCGAGCTGATCAGATCGACAATTCGGACAATCGCGCTGGCGAGCATGTCTTGCGCGGCGTCTGGACGACGCGTCCCGACACACAGCACACGATAGAAGCTGCGCTGGAGGGCGCCTACAACTATCGGCGCGTCGACCGCCAGAGCCTGGCGGGTCCGATCGGTGGGCCGTTTGCTCCGCAGGCCGTTGCGGTCGCCTCGACCAAGGTCGAAGAAGATCGCATCGAAGCATCGGTCAACGATGTCTGGCGAATGAACCAGCAGCTCACACTGGAAGCAGGGTTCAACTATGAAGCCTCGACGATTTCTCAGACGATTACGCAGCCGGCTTCGCCCGACATCGAACGCGAATTCACGTATTCCAAGCCACGTTTTGTTGCGACCTGGCTGCCGAACGCCGAGGATCAGTGGCGCCTCTCTGTCGTGCGGGATGTCTCGCAGCTCGATTTCGGCGACTTCGCGACGGGACTTCCGACCATCGGCAACGCGGCGGCGAATGTCGGCAACCCGTTTCTTGAGCCCGAGCAGAGCTGGAAGACCAGCCTGCAATGGAAGCGCCCGCTTGGGCCCCGTGGGTCGCTCTCCATCACGGTTTTCTATGACGACATCGAGGATACGCAGGACTTCATCAACGCGCTGGACATCGTGCAGATCGGGATCAATCGCGGCACGCCTGTAACGGTTCCGCCCTTCTGCGTCACCCCGGCATTCACGGCGAGCTTCTGCTCCGCCGTTGGCAATATCGGCGATGGCAAGCGCTGGGGCGCGCGCATCGAGGCGACTTTACCGCTTGATACCGTCGGCATCGGCGGTGGGTTGCTCAAACTCAATGTCGGTGCGCAGGATTCCGAAGTGACTGACCCGGAGACGCTCGAGACGCGGCAGATCTCAAGCGAGCAGGAGTTCGACTGGCTGGCAGAGTTCAGACAGGATGTCACGTCGATGAAGTTTGCATGGGGCGGCAAGGTGAACAATGTCGGCCCCGTTCCCTACTATCGCGCCGATCGGCTTGAAGTTACCGAGCCCAGGGACCCCAATGTCGACCTCTTCGTGGAGACAACGGCCTTGCTTGGCGGATTGCTGGTGCGCGTGACCGCAGCGAACCTGCTCGATGTCGCGCGTGAAACCGACCGGCAATACGTTGTCTCCGGCTTTGACGAGTTCAGGTCGTCCACAATGGGCCGAAATGTGACGCTGACAGTGGCCGGGGCGTTCTAGCCGAAACGCGCCAGCACGCCGTGCGCTGCCGCTCTGCCGGTGGCCATGCAGGCCTGCAGAAGATAGCCGCCGGTTGGTGCTTCCCAGTCCAGCATCTCGCCAGCGACGAATGTGCGTGGATCGGATGCAAGGGCGTAGTCGGGCATTACGCTTCTCCATGCGATTCCGCCCGCGGTCGAGATGGCGCGGTCGATGCCGCTGACCCCGGTGAGACGAAGGCGCACCGCCTTGGCGCGACGGGCGAGCAGCTCGGCGTCTGCCGGAAGCGTGCTTCCCTCGACGCCTTCGCGAAGCAGGCCGGCAGCAGCGGGCGAGAGCCCGGCCTTGCGCAGGCGATTGGCGATGGAGTCCTTTCGGTTGCCGCCAAGGCGCGCGGCGAGGATGTGCAGCTGCTGGTCAGGCGCGAGATCGATTTCGAGCAGGGCTTCGCCCCGCTCGGTCATCGCATCGCGCAGTCTGCCGCCGATCGCGTAGATTGCGCCGCCTTCAATGCCATAATGAGCGATCATCGCCTCGCCGCGTACGGTATGTTCGCCAACGCGCAGGCTTATGCGCTTCAGCGGCTCGCCCGCGAAGCGCTCGCGGAAGAGTTCGGACCAGTTGATCGTGAACCCGCAATTGGCTGGTCGCAGTGTCGTGATCTCGGCGCCGCGCGCGCAGAATGCCTCGGTCCAGCTTCCGTCGGACCCGAGTCGAGGCCAGCTTGCGCCCCCGAGCGCGAAGATGGTTGCGGCGGGCAACTCCGTGCGCGCGCCATCAAGCGTATCGAACGTGACTGCATCGTCATCCCAGCCCGTCCAGCGCGAGCGTGAGACAAGCGTGACGCCGAGTGCGGCGAGCTTGGCGAGCCAGGCGCGGAGCAGGGGCGAGGCTTTCATCTGGATGGGAAACACGCGCCCGGATGAGCCGGTGAAGGTCTCGATGCCGAGATCCGCCGCCCACGCTCGCAGGTCAGAGGGTGTGAAAGCGTAAATCGCCGGCTCCAGCCTCGTGCGGGAGTGGCCATAGTGATCCAGAAAAGTCTCCAGCGGTTCGGCGTGTGTGAGGTTGAGACCGCCGCGTCCTGCCAGCAGGAATTTGCGTGCGGGGTTGGGCATGCGTTCGTGGACCGCGACGCGCCAGCCAGCTTCGGCCAGCACTTCGGCGGCAGCGAGGCCGGCGGGGCCAGCACCTACCACGATGGCGTATCGCGTCGCAGCTTTCATGGCGGGAGGCTGTGGACCAGCCGCGGGGCATCGGCAACGGGGCAGGGGAATGTTCGGTGCATCACATCGCGCGCCGGGTGCGAACGATTGCAGGGATGCAGACTTGGCCTACCGTCAGGCTCACCGCGCGAATCGTGGTGCAGGATCAGTCGACATGGCCAGGACCGTGGTTAATGCGATGCGCAGCATCGATCTGCGCTGGGTGCGGATCGAGATCGGGTTGCTGGTCGGCGCGCTGTTCATGGGCGGCTGAGCCGCGACCCATCGGCCAGAATCAGGCCTTTAGCTTGACTTTAGGCTTTTTGCCCCTGATATACCGCTCGCGCTTCTGAAGAGGGGCGATATCGGCGCTCCGGCTGCGTGAGGAACCTGAGAACAGGTTCCGGCCCGTTGAGCGCCCTGAAAAGATCGCTTGAACGCCCGCACACGCCGGGCCTTCCCATCGAAAAGCGCTTCGGCGGACCTGCACAGTCAGGCATCCGCGTGTTCGCGCACACGAAAGAACCCTCCCACTTGACCCAGTTCAAAGACCTTGGCCTCAACGCTTCGATCCTCGAGGCGCTGACCCAGAAAGGCTACACAGTCCCGACGCCGATCCAGCTCGCTGCGATCCCTGGCGTGATGGAAGGCCGCGACCTGCTTGGCATCGCCCAGACAGGCACCGGCAAGACCGCAGCCTTCGCCCTGCCGATTCTCCACCGTCTCGCCGCCAACCGGAAGCCTGCGCCCAAGCGCGGATGCCGCGTGCTCGTGCTTTCGCCGACGCGCGAACTCGCGACGCAGATCGCTGACAGCTTCAAGGCCTATGGCTCCAAGCT
>JBMOGP010000043.1:0-10606 GCA_049318285.1 Hyphomonadaceae bacterium | reverse complement strand
TCCGCGGCCAAGCGACTGCGCGATGCGGCCGAACGCATCGCACGTGCGGATGGCGCAGACCGTGTGACGTCTGCGCGCCTCGCGCGGGCGGGCGCGACGATATTCGAAGGGGCGCCCGCATGAGGCGCTTGCACCTTCAGACAACCACAGCCTGGGCGCCTGGCGCCTCTGGTCATCAGATTGGACCTGGCCTTGCCGTGCCAGGTCACTCGTCGTGCTGGCAACAGTACGGCAGACCCAGCGCCACTTCGGTGGTTCTGGCTTTTCGGCAAACTAAGAACCGGAGGACTTTATGTCAGAAAAAGACGCCCGAACAGGGACACTATCCGGCCTGACAGGGGCGGAGGCGAAGGAGTTCCACAATGCATATGTGGGGAGCTTTATTCTCTTCCTTCTCGTCGCCGTCGGCGCTCACATTCTCGTCTGGATGTGGCGGCCGTGGTTTCCAGCCATCGGCGGTTACAGCGAAGTGAGTGACGGAATCGAAATGGCCCGCCAGATGGCTTCGGCCTATCTCGCATAAGGGAGACGAATACATGTGGCGCATTTGGCTACTTTTTGATCCGCGGCGCGTGTTGATCGGGAATGCTATTTTCCTGTTCACACTCGCAATCATTCTGCACTTCATCATGCTCAGCACTGACCGCTTCAACTGGATCGAAGGACCCGGCGCTGCGCCGGTTGCTTCAATCGAGCAAACGGTTGGGTCACCGGACGCGCCCGTATAAGGACGCGCTTCGGCAGCCCGAGCGGGCATACAAGGCCAGCGGGCGCGATCGGTGAACACCGATTGCGCTTGTTGCGCCCATCACAAACGGCCGCAAGGTATCCCTTGCGGACAGACCGGAGCACTTAGCGGTGGCCCTACTCAGTTTTGAACGAAAATATCGCGTGCGCGGTGGGACGTTGATCGGCGGAGATCTGTTCGATTTCTGGGTCGGTCCCTTTTATGTGGGCTTCTTCGGCGTCACGACAATCTTCTTCGCGACCCTGGGCACCGCAATGATCGTGTACGGAGCAGCGATCGGACCGACATGGAATGTCTGGCTGATCAGTATCAACCCGCCTGACGCCAAATACGGCCTTGGGCTCGCGCCCTTGAAGGAGGGAGGTATCTGGCAGATTGTCACAATCTGCGCGATCGGCGCCTTCGTATCCTGGGCGCTTCGGCAGGTGGAGATCTCGCGCAAGCTCGGCATCGGCCTTCACGTGCCGTTCGCCTTCTCCTTTGCCATCGGCGCCTACATTACACTGGTCGTCATCCGCCCGGTCCTTCTCGGTTCCTGGGCAAACGGCTTCCCCTATGGCATTTTCAGCCATCTCGATTGGGTGTCGAACACGGGCTACCAGTACCTGAACTTCCACTACAATCCGGCGCACATGATCGCCATCACCTTCTTCTTCACGACCTGCTTTGCACTTTCCCTACACGGCTCGCTGATCCTTTCGGCGACCAATCCCGGAAAGGGCGAGGTCGTGAAGCAGCCAGAGCATGAAGACCAGTTCTTCCGCGAAGTGATGGCTTATTCGATCGGTACGCTGGGCATTCACCGACTGGGTCTCTTTCTTGCCCTGGCCGCCGTCTTCTTCAGTGCTGTCTGCATGATCATCAGTGGACCGATGTGGACGCTCGGATGGCCTGAGTGGTGGGATTGGTGGCTCGACCTCCCGATCTGGGCCGCTTCATCTGGAGCCGCGACATGAGCAATTACCAGAACATCTTCACGCAGGTTCAGGTCCGCGGACCATTCGAAGAGGGCTTGCCGCTGCGGCGGGACTATAGCTCGCAGCCAAGCGGCGCCTTCTTCTCGTGGCTGCTTGGCAAGATTGGCAACGCCCAGGTCGGGCCTCTGCACCTCGGTTTCACAGGTGTGGCATCCCTTTTCTGCGGCTTCATCGCCATCGAGATCATTGGTCTCAACATGTGGGCCTCGGTGGGATGGGATCCGATCGAGTTCGTCCGCCAGCTGCCCTGGCTGGCGCTCGAGCCGCCTCCGCCGGAGCAGGGTCTCAACATCATGCCCCCACTCGCTCAAGGCGGCTGGTGGCTTATGGCGGGCTTCTTCCTTACGGCAGCGCTCATCCTGTGGTGGGTCCGCACTTACAACCGCGCCAAGGCGCTCGGCCTCGGCACGCACGTGGCGTGGGCATTCGCTTCCGCGATCTGGCTCTATCTCGTCCTGGGCTTCATTCGCCCGATTCTGATGGGCAGCTGGAGCGAGGCGGTGCCTTTTGGCATCTTCCCGCACCTTGACTGGACGGGGTCCTTCTCGATCACTTATGGCAACCTGTTCTACAATCCGTTCCACGCGCTGTCGATCGTCTTCCTCTATGGATCGGCGCTCCTGTTCGCGATGCACGGCGCCACTGTGCTCGCCATCAGCCGGTACGGCGGCGAGCGCGAGATCGAGCAGATCACCGATCGCGGCACGGCGTTTGAGCGCGGCGCTCTGTTCTGGCGCTGGACCATGGGCTTCAACGCGACGGCGGAGTCGATCCACCGCTGGGCGTGGTGGTTCGCGGTCCTCTGTACGCTTACTGGCGGCATCGGCATCCTGCTTACCGGCACTGCAGTTCCGAACTGGTACGATTGGGCCGTCGAGCACGACTTCGCGCCTGGCTATGACGTCAGCTCGACCTATGTAGGCACCCCCATGCCAGTACCGGAGGCGCTGCCTGTCGCTCCGGATGTCTCGGGCACAGGAACTCTTGAGCCCGCACTGCCCGAGGGAGGGATCATCCCCGCCCCGGATCCGGCAGCAGCCCCGGCCGCGCCTATAGAGGGCACAGCGCCCCTGACCCAGCCGGCCGACCCCACCTGATTGCGGACGGACGCGTATTGGCGTGATTCGAATTGCGGCCGGAAGGAAACTTCCGGCCGCTTTTCCTTGCAGCTCGCACGCGCATGGATAGGGGCGACAGAGATGTGCCAGCCGCCTGCGGGCGCCGGTCAAGCGGCGACATGATCCACGCCTTGCCTGCCGTGTGAACCGGCCTTGCCGAGATTGGTCAGGAAGCTTGACGAGGAGCCAGGATTTGGAGATCCGGTTCGCTACAATCCCAGCTCGTCCCAGCGCTCAAGGTAGATGCGGAACCAGGGCGCGTAGACCTCAGGCCTGACCCGGACGTCCTGGCGGAGCGCTTCAATGCTGACCCAGCGCGTCTCCAGAACCTCTGCCGGATCGGGGCGGATCTGGACCGTCGCCGCAGCTTCTCCGCGGAAAATGTGCACCCGCTCGTGCTCCCACAGGCCGTCCGTGACGCGCGCCTTGTATTCCACGATGTTGCAGGCCCGAAGGGTCAACATGACGCCAAGTTCTTCGTACAGACGTCGTGCCGCACTGTCGGCCGGCGCCTCTCCCCAGTGCGGGTGCGAACAGCACGTGTTCGCCCAGAGCCCACCGCAGTGATACTTGGTCAGGGCACGACGCTGCAGAAGCAATGCATCGCCGGACATGACGAAAACAGATACCGCCAAATGGAGTGCGCCTTGCCGATGCGCTTCCATCTTTTCAATCGGATACAGCCCGCCGTCGGCGGCGATACCCGGAATCACGTCAGCCTTGGTCACGCCTTCAGCCGGCGCCATCGTCATGCGTGCGGCGCTGCTCACGCCGCAACTGCGGAACGGCTGAGCGCGCACTGCGACCACAGCTCCGACAGAGCCGCAACAAGCCGGTCGATGTCCTGGTCCGTATGAAGCGGCGAGGGTGTGATCCGCAACCGCTCGGTGCCGCGCGGCACGGTCGGGTAGTTGATCGGCTGGATATAGATGCCGTACCGGTCGAGCAGCCAGTCGCTGATCTGCTTGCACTTCACCGGATCCTTGACCATCACCGGGATGATGTGGCTCGGATTGTCGAGACATGGAATGCCGCACGCTTCAAGCCTGCGCCGAACCCTGGCGACACGCTCCTGGTGACGCATCCGCTCGATCTGGCTTTCCTTCAGGTGCTGGATGCTCGCAAGCGCGCCGGCCGCCACGGCCGGGGGCAGGGCCGTCGTGAAGATAAAACCTGAGGCAAAGCTGCGCACAAAATCGCACATTGCGGCTGAACCCGCGATGTAGCCGCCAAACACGCCAAACGCCTTGCCGAGTGTACCCTCGATAACCGTCAGACGGTCCATCAGGCCCTCGCGTTCAGCGATGCCGCCGCCGCGCGGGCCGTAAAGACCCACACCGTGAACTTCGTCCAGATAAGTCATCGCATTGTGTTTCTCAGCGACATCACAGAGCTCTGCGATCGGAGCGATGTCGCCATCCATTGAATACACCGACTCGAAGGCAACCAGCTTCGGTCGCGCAGGATCCAGCAGGGCCAGCCTGCGATCGAGATCAGCTGGGTCGTTGTGAGCGAAGATAATACGTTCCGCGCCGCTATGCCGGATGCCCTCGATCATGGAAGCGTGGTTGCCTGCATCCGACAGCACCGCGCAGTTCGGCAGGCGGCCCGCCAGGGTGCCAAGCGCCGCCCAGTTGGAAACATAGCCTGAGGTAAACAGCAGTGCTGCTTCCTTGCCATGCAGGTCCGCCAATTCCTGCTCAAGGAGGACGTGATAATGGTTCGTGCCTGAGATGTTGCGCGTGCCGCCGGCGCCGGCGCCACATCGCGCGATCGCTTCATTCATTGCCTCGGCGACCTTTGGATGCTGGCCCATGCCGAGATAGTCGTTGGAACACCAGACGGTCACATCAGACGTCTCACCGTTCCTGTGGCGCGTTGCCTGCGGGAATTGTCCAGCCTTCCGCTCGAGATCGGCAAAGACGCGATAGCGTCCTTCCTGCCGGAGGACTGCGAGCTGGTCCTGGAAAAAGCTTTCATACATCATGAGCAGTCTCGTTACTCGGCGGGTCTGGATATGTTTAGGTGTTTAGCGACTGGCGGCGTTGTCGCCGGAACTGGGTTATGCCGTGTTGCGGCCGGCTCGGCCCATCCCCACAGCAATGCATTGGGCGGTGGTACGAACATGAAGACATGCTCAAGCACGGCCAGAAGCGTCAGGGTCAGCAATAACGAGTACCCGACCTGCTCCAGGGGCAACGCAGCAGGAGCATGCGCCAGGCCAGCGAGCACGCAGGCCAGCGCGACCCCGCTGAGGATCGAAATCGGTATCAGTGCATTCATGCGTCGATTCCGGAAATAACTCTTCAGGTGCTGCAGGTGTGCCGGCAGAAGCTCCTCCCCGCGATGCGGTGCGCCGAGGAAAAGGTTGAACTTGGCGCTAAGCCGCATCACCCAAAGAACCAGGAAAGTCAGCGTGCCAATCTGGTTCGGCTGGCCCCAGGTAAGCACGACCAGTGCGGCCAGGGTCAGCGCCAGCGCGACCTCGTGATGCATTATGGTCGCCGCCGCGAGCCGGAACCGCCGCCAGCCGCTGGCGTCGGCCGGACATGCCTCGCGTCGCGGGCCAAGAATGAACCCCATCAGGAAGCTCATCTCATGCCATCCCCACAGTGCTATCGCGGAGGCAAAGGCGACATAGGCGCCCGATGTGCTGGCATCGGCAGCGCTCATTGCGAGACCTGCAACAGCCGCCGCAGTGACCGCCGATGCGGCTCCGAACGACCACTGGAAAGACGCATGCGGCAGCCTGTTCAGCCAGAGAATCGCCCCGGTGGAGAACCACCAGACAAAGGCTGCGAACAGCATGGGCGAGGCGATCTCGGCGAACGTCACGACTTGAATAGTCTCCCTACCAGGCCGGCGCCATGCGCACCGAGCGCGGCACTTCGTGCTCGACCACCGGATGCATGAACAGTCTGAGCGCGGCGACCCCGAACTGCGCCGCGAGCGCCAGCTTGCGCACGCCAGCAAAAACACCCCCGCGCTCCGCATTCTCGCTTAGCGCATCGGCAATCGCCTTCACGCGCCCCAACTTCGCACGGAAGCGCGGATCATCCGTGTCGAGCGTAAAGGGGAATACCTGCTTGGTAATGTCCGAGCAGATCCGGAAGACGCGATAATCGTATTCTGTCGGATCGACACCGAGCGCGCGGTGGAAAGCAGGCCGGTTGTGATCCCGAATGAACATTGTCGTGTAGACGGCGGTCAGGAAGAAGCGGATCCAGATCCGGTTGCCGCCCTTGAGCAGTTTCGGGTCGTTTCGCATGAGCACGGCGAACGCCTCGCCATGACGGAACTCGTCATTGCACCACTCCCGGAACCAGTTGAAGATCGGGTGGAAGCGACGCTCCGGATGCCGCTCGAACTCCCGGAAGATCGTGATGTAGCGGGCGTAGCCAATCTTCTCGGAGAGGTAGGTCGCGTAGAAAATGAATTTCGGCTTGAAGAAGGTGTACTTCTTCGTCTTGGTCAGGAAGCCAAGATCGACGCCGATGCCGTAATCCTTAAGCGCCTCGTTGATGAAACCCGCATGCCGCGACTCATCGCGGCTCATGTACTTGAACAGCGCCTTGATATCCGGGTTCTTCGAGCGCTTGGCGATCTCTGCATAAAGTACGCAGCCCGAGAATTCTGCCGTGATGGAGCTCACCAGGAAGTCGACCCACTCCTTGCGCAGTTCGGGTTCCAGCTGGTCCAGCGTGTTCGTGAACGCCTCGAGGCGCTTGAAGTGGTTCTTGTTGGGGTCGGCAGCCAGCTCCGCGATCAGCGCATCCCATTCGCGGCGCACCGGGGTCACGTCGATCCTGTCCAGCGCTTCGAAATCAGTGGTGTAGAAGCGCGGGCTAAGCATGGTGTCTTCGCGCGCGATCCGCGTGGTCTCGTTGATAGCGCGTGGCGCTTCCAGGACGGCGGTGTTCACAGGCGTCTCCTTGAGGAAAAACTGATCTCGTATAATTCGCTCAGTTCGAATCGTGCAGTCAGCCGCGTCCACTGACGTTCCAACCAGTAGGCGCGTTCGACGGTCGCCGGTCTACGTAGCGTCAAACGCTGGCCGAATGTCACGCGGATAGGCGCGCCGTGCACGCGAACCCGATCTCCCGGGCGCAGATCGGATTCGTCGTCAAGTTCGACATGCGCGTGAAGGTTCTCCTCGCTGTGCTCGATCTCGATCGTGCAGTGTGTGTCGCGTGAGCGGCGGGCAAATCCGGCCATCAGGTCCTACTCCCTGCCGCTGCAAACAGCAGCTGTGCAAACGCTATCCGGTTCTCGGCGCCAAATGCACCGAGCTCGATGCGCTTGCCGGTGGCGAGATCTTCGAGCGTCAGGCGTCCGTTCGGCCATTCCGCAAGTCGGAACGCCTCTTCCTGTCCCAGTTCGTGTGCGCGCCGGTTACGCGCCATTCCGCGCATCACGCCACGGATAAATCCGTTCGTGCCCGGCGCCACGACATACAGCACCTTTTCGCCCGTGGTGTCGCGTACTTCCACTGCGCCGTTTTCCATGTCGAAGAACGTCAGGTCGCGCGCAGCCAGAGGCTTCATGGTCTTGATATGGTCGACCTGTGCGCTGTTGGTCTGCGACAAACGCCCAGCCGCCGCCGCCGCGATCGAGCCCCCCATCAGCAATGCTGCAGCCACGAGGGCAAGGCGGGGAAAAGGTTTCCTGTCGATCTCGCTCATGGTGTAATCCTCAGGCGGGGCTCAGTACGCCCTGCGGGGCGGTTTCATGAATGGGCGTTGCCGGTGTGTGCACGACACCTCGCTCGCCATGGACAGACTTGAGGGCGTGCATGAGTTGCGTGGCCACCGCCGCAGCGTCTGGTATGGCGCGCATGCTCGGCTGCGGACGTGTGACTTTCCAGGGCCGCGCATGCGGCCAGATCAACAGGTAAGCAACCTTGTTGGGCTGGCTCAGCGTTACGCCGAGGTCGCCGCTGCCGTCGCTGTTGGTTTTCAGGGTTGCGCTCTCGACAATGGCGAAGGGGATATTGATCGCCTTCGGCAAGGCGAAGCCGAATCTCAGCACGATGCGCTTGTTTGTGATGGTGTAGACTGTGGTTCGCGCGGTCATGAAGGCGAGCCCTGCAAGCAGGCCAAGCGCCGCAATCGCAACAGGTGCAAGGCCGAGCGCTGCCTGCAGTGCGCCGACCGTGTCCTGGCCAGCCATCGCCGCCGAGCCGCCGCGCCACACCATCAGAAGGCCGAAATAGAGCGCGACAGTGCGCATGTGGAAAGCGCGCTGGGCGAGGGACCACCAGTCAGGCGCACCCTGCCAGAGCATGGTCTCGCCCCTGGGAAGCTCACCGGGCAGGCCGCGAACGGGTTCGAATTCGTGTTCGGTCACAGCCATGCCTCCGTGCGGGCAGGCGTCGCGTACAGTGTGCCCGCGCCCACATAGGCGCAAACCCGCTCTTCTTCATCGCGGGTGATCTGATCAGAACCCGAGAGTTGAGGGATGTTCTCGAACTGCGATGCGAGCAGCGCGTTGACCTTCACGCGTTTGCGACCTCCCTGAACCACGACCATCGTCATCGGAACAAGGACACGTTTGGACGAGTTTGCCAGCTGCACCTCGATGTAGCGGACCATGTATTCCGAGCGATCAACCCAGACCTCGCTCACCGTTCCAGCGACAACATTATCGGCCGCCACGACATTCATGCCACGCGGATCTGGATCGCGCTTGTCGAGAGAGAAGTCCGGCGCCACGCGAAGAGGTACGATGCGCGGACCGCCGTGCAGCATCAGGTCAGGCGTCTTCGCACGATTGGCGTAGGCCCCCGGTCCCATGCCTGCCTGCAACGGATCTCCCACCGGCTCAAGCGGCGCGCCAGGCCAGGGCGCCGTGCGGCGCGCCTTGAGATCATCCGAATCACGGCTGCCGTCCGGCTTTGATACCGTTCCGGCATTGTGAGGCAGACGAAAGACTTTCGGCTGGGCGGTGAAGAGGAGACCGCCCTCCGGCTCCCGGCGTCCGGTGACGTCATCTTCCAGCGGGTAGCCTTCGCGCCGATCCTCGCGGCGCAGATAGATGATCAGGCCAGCGAAGAACAGGAAGAATCCGTAAAGGACCCATTCCGTAACGTCGAGGCCGCCGTTGAAGACTTGTTCTGGCATGCGTGGACTCCGATCGTGGTTCAGGTGGGAAACTCGGCGATGCCGAACTTGCTTGGTGTTGAGTGGGGTTGCGTGGAAGCGTGCCGCGCAAGCGGCCCGATAGCGACCAGAGCTGCGAACAGCAGGCCAATCTCGAGATGATAGACAAAGCCATAGCCGACCGCCGGCCCGGTAAGCGCTGGCCCGAGCGAACCGCTGTCTGCCAGAGCGCCGATGACGTCGCGCAGCACGCCGCCAATCGCGACGCCGACGCCTGCGGCGGTCGCCTGCACTGCGCCCCAGGCGCCGAGTGCGAGCCCCGATTGACCTTCACGTGTCAGCGCCATCGATGCCGTCAACGTGCCGACGGCGAACAAGCCGCCGCCGAAGCCGATGCCGGCAACGCCCATGCAGAAGACCGGTGTTGAGTTGAACGGGGCAGAGAGAATAACGAGGGTGAAGGCGGTCACACCGATCAAGGCGCCAAAGCCGGCCAGCCGGTGGCACTCGTCGCCTGCACCCAGGCGATAGGCGGCCAACGCGAAGCCTGCCAGCGATCCCCATGCCCAGAGCGCCGTAAGCGACGTCGTCGCGCCGACCGACAACCCGAGAACCTGCGCGCCGTATGGCTCAAGCAGCACATCCTGCATGCTGAATGCGGCGGCGCCAAAGGCGACAGCGAGCAACAGACGGCGCGTACGGCCAGCCGCCATCAGCGAGCGCCACGCCGCAGAAAAGGGCTCGCGCTCGCGATCCGGCGAGGTGAGGGTGGGGTTGCGAACCTCCTGCCGCCACAGCGCCACGACATTCAGCACCATCGTCACGACTGCACAGCCCTGAATCACCTGGATCAAGCGAAAGGCGCTGAAGTCCGACAGCAGGTAGCCAAGCAGCAGTGAGCTCACCAGCATTCCGGCGAGCAGCATTATATAGAGCAGAGCCACAACACGCGGCCGCGCCTCCGGCGGCGCGAGGTCAGTGGCCAGTGCAAGGCCTGCCGTCTGCGTCGTGTGCATCCCCACGCCAACCAGCAGGAAGGCGACAACCGCCGCCACTTGCCCGACAATGATCGGCCCGTGCGTGTCACCGGCCAGGATCAGTAGCGCAAACGGCATGATCGCAAAGCCGCCGAACTGCAGCATTGACCCAAACCAGATATAAGGAGTCCGCCGCCAGCCGAGCACCGACTTGTGTGTGTCCGACTTGAACCCGATCAGTGCGCGGAGCGGCGCGAACACCAGCGGCAGCGACACCATCAAGGCCACGATCCAACCCGAGATGCCAAGCTCGACGATCATCACGCGGTTCAGGGTCCCGGTCAGCAACACGGCCGCCATCCCCACAGAAATCTGGAATGACGCCAGACGCAGCAAGCGATTGAGAGGAAGCTCCGCCGTCGCTGAATCCGCGAACGGGAGCATCCGCGCCGCGAGCTGGCTCCACGTCATTCTCTGGGGGCGCTCGCCCGTCTTCATACGCGCACCAGCTCCATCGCGTGCGACTTGTAGAAGCCGCTGGAAATCCGCTGCGACCGCCCGATCGCCCAGCCCTTGAACGCCGCGCCTGTCTCGACGCCGTGACGGATCACCGCCTCGCTCACCGGCTCGATGGCCGGGGCGCGGTCAGCGCGCGGGAACAGCTTGCCTGCGGCATGCATCACGGTCA
>JBMOGP010000042.1:0-10612 GCA_049318285.1 Hyphomonadaceae bacterium | reverse complement strand
TGCAGACGACCACGCCGCTGACAGCCGCGGAGATCCACGAGATCGGCCTGAAGGAGGTCGCCCGCATCCATGGCGAGATGGAGAAGATCAAGGAGCAGGTCGGCTTCAAGGGAACGCTGCAGCAGTTCTTCGCCTTCATGCGTGCTGACAAGCAGTTCCAGCTGCCGGACAACGATAAAGGCCGCGCCCAGTACATCAAGATGTCGGAAGACTATCTTACGGCAATGGAAGCGAAGCTGCCGGAGTATTTCGGCATCCTTCCGAAAGCAGATCTGGTGGTGAGGCGCGTCGAGTCGTTCCGCGAGGAACCGGGTGGCGCGCAGCACTATTTCCCGCCGACGCCCGATGGCTCGCGGCCGGGCGTGTTCTACGCACACCTCAGCGACATGACGTCGATGCCGGCCTTTTCCCTGGAGGCGATCGCCTACCATGAGGGTGTGCCAGGCCATCACATGCAGATCGCCATCGCGCAGGAACTGACGGGGATTCCGAAGTTCCGCACGCAATACGGCTCGACAGCCTATCAGGAAGGCTGGGGGCTCTATGCCGAGGCGCTGTCGAAGGACATGGGCTTCTACAAGGACCCCTATTCTGACTTCGGCCGGCTTGGCGCAGAGATCTGGCGTGCAATCCGGCTCGTGGTGGATACGGGTATTCACTCCAAGGGATGGAGCGAAGAGCAGGCGGTGAAGTACTTCCTCGAGAATGGGCCGACGCCGGAGGGCGCGGTGCGGTCGGAAATCCGCCGCTATATCGTTTGGCCGGGGCAGGCGACTGCCTACAAGATCGGCATGCTGAAGATCCTCGAGCTTCGCGCGATGGCTCAGCACGAGCTGGGCGACACGTTCAGCTATGCCGGTTTCCATGACACGGTGCTGGGCGGTGGCGCATTGCCCCTGCCGGTGCTGGAGGCGCGTGTGAAGCGGTGGGTTGCGAAAGTGAAGGCTGGATGATCTGCGGTTTGTTAGCAGGCCCACGTTCTTTGAGACGCCGCTGCGCAGCTCTGGGGAATGAGGGCGGGCTTTCCGGTGGAAGTGTGAGGAGAGATTGATGCGGTTGATGTTTGCCACGGCTTTTGCGGCGATCGCTGTCGCCTGTTCGCCTGCTGCACCGGCAGGGCCGACGGCGGAGGAGATCGCCAAGGCGAGTGCGGACCTGACCGCCTATCTCGATGCGGAGTACGAGGAGGGCCTGGCGATGAGCCCGATGCGGCTCACCATGCTGGGTCGCAAGGAGCAACAGGACAAGCTGGACGATTTCAGCGACGCAGCGACTGAGAAGGAACTCGCCTGGATGCGCGAGAGCGTCGCGGAGATGAAGGCGAAGTTCGATCCGGCAAAGCTGGATGAGGAATCCAAGACATCCTTCGACATGTGGGCCCTGTCACTCGACCAGAGCGAGAAGGCGGACAAGTTCCGGAGGCATGGCTATGTCTTCATCCGGGACTCTATCCCGACCTACCTGCCGAACTTCATGATCAATTTCCATGAGGTCGCCGAGAAGGCGGACATGGAGGCCTATATCGCGCGACTGCAGGCGTTCGGACCGGCGATTGACCAGGTGATCGAGCAGTCGAAGCTGGCGGCTGCAGAGGGGATAAGGCCGCCGCTGTTCTCGTTCCAGCAGGTGATCGGCGAGGCGCGCAATGTGATCACGGGTGCGCCATTCTCCGCCGGGGGGGACTCGCCGCTACTTGTGGATGTGAAGGCGAAGACGAAGAAGCTGCTCGACGAAGGGAAGATCACCGCGGACGAAGCCAAGGCTTTCGGGACACAGGCAAGCGAGGCGATGATTGGCGTTATAGAGCCGGTCTATGAGCGCGTGATTGCGTGGCTGGAAACGGACAAGGCGAATGCATCGTCTCAGTCGCAGGGTGTCGGTGCTCTGAAGGATGGTGCGGCGTACTATAACACCATGCTGGAGCTGATGACGACGACCGCGATGACGGCGGACGAGATCCATGAGCTGGGCCTGAAGGAAGTCGCGCGGCTGCGCAGCGAGATGGAAGCAATCCGCGAGAAGGTTGGCTTCAAGGGCGATCTGGCGTCGTTCTTCGAGTTCATGCGGAAGGACAAGCAGTTCTACGTTCCGAACACGGATGAGGGGCGTGCGGCCTATCTCGCGAAGGCTGACGAGTATGTTTCCGGCGCGCGAGCGAAGCTGCCGGAGTATTTCGGTATCCTCCCGAAAGCGCCGCTGGTGGTGAAGCGCGTCGAGGCGTTCCGCGAGGAGCCCGGTGGCGTGCAGCACTATTATCCAGGGACGCCGGATGGATCGCGTCCCGGCATCTACTATGTACACCTCTCTGACACGACGGCGATGCCGCTCTGGGACCTCGAGAGCACGACGTATCACGAGGCCTTGCCGGGGCATCACATGCAGATCGCCATCGCACAGGAACTGATGGGCATTCCTGTGTTCCGGACGCAGGCCGACTACACTGCGTACTCGGAAGGTTGGGGGCTCTACACCGAGCTGCTGGCCAAGGAGATGGGGTTCTACACTGATCCCTATTCGGACATGGGGCGCCTGAACAACGAGATGTGGCGTGCGGTGCGGCTGGTGGTGGACACCGGCATACACGCGAAGGGATGGACCGAGGAACAGGCCGTGAAATACTTCATGAACAACTCGCCGACGCCCAAGCCGGCGATCGAGTCCGAGATCCGCCGCTATTTCGTCTGGCCAGGACAGGCAACGGCGTACAAGATCGGCATGATCAGGATCCTGGAGCTGCGCGCGCAGGCGCAGAAGGAGCTTGGCGACAAGTTCAAAATGGGCGGTTTCCACGACACAGTCTTGAGCGGCGGGGCCGTGCCTCTGCCCGTGCTGGAGGCGCGGGTGAAGCGTTGGGTCGAGAAGGTGAAGGCGTCGTGAGGATTGTTATTTGTCTCTGCCTGCCGGTGTTGACGGCATGTGGTGACGGCCTGTCCGAGAATGTGCGGGCAGTCCGCGACATGTGCGCGTCGAATGCCGGGGAGGCCGCGTACTGCACCTGTATCGCGGAGACGCTTGAGAAGGAGATGCCGCCGGACGCGTTCAAGGGCATGGCGCAGGGCGGCCAGGAGGCCGAACTGGGCACCCTGCTCGACCAGATCGCCAAGGCAGATTCGTCGTGCGGCGGTCAGCTGAAGACGGGGAGCTAAAACAAGCTCTTGACTGCTACTCGGCAGCGACCGCCGCTGGGCTGGACGCGCGCTTGAGGTATTTCGCTGGAAGGCCAGGCGTGCCGGTCTGTTCGGGATGCTGGGCGAGGTAGACGGCTTTCAGTTCAGGCGAGCGTGAATGCGCGCCGTCCGGTGACCAGCCGGGCTTGTTGATAAAGCGGCCGACCCAGTGCCAGGGGCGGAAGCCGTCGCGGGCGCAATCGCGCAGCAGGCCGGAGAGTTCGCCATAGGCGACGCGCACCGGGTTGAAGGTATTGATCGGCTTGACCGTGCCGTAGACCGGCTTGTCGGACTCGAGCTCCGGCACGAAGCTGCCAAACATCCTGTCCCAGATGATAAAGACGCCGGCGAAGTTGGCGTCGAGATAGCGGGGGTTGGTGGCGTGGTGGACGCGGTGATGGCTGGGTGTGTTCATCACGGCCTCGAACCAGCGCGGCATGCGGCCGATGGCTTCGGTGTGGATCCAGTACTGGTAGACGAGGTTCACGCCAGCCGAGAGCGCGATGAAGGCGGGATGGAAGCCGAGCAGGACCAGCGGCGCGGACATGATGATCTGGCCGGTGAGCGGGCCGAACCAGGGCTGTCGCAGAGCTGTGGTGAGATTGTAGTGTTCTGACGAATGGTGCGTGTGGTGCTCGGCCCACCAGAAGCGGATGGTGTGGGCCATGCGGTGCTTCCAGTAATAGGTCAGGTCGTAGGCGACGAACACGATCAGGAAGGTCCACCACGCGACCGGAATGTCGAAGAGGCGGTAGGGCCAGAACAGCATCAGCAGCCACAGGCCGATCGACGCGAACAGGGTGTCTGTCACCACGCTGCCGAGGCCCATGGCGAGCGAGGTGAGCGCGTCCCTGGTCTCGTAGCGGCCATTGGCGCGGCCGGCCTTCACCGCCCACCATTCAAGCGTGAAGGTGACGAGGAAGAAGGGGATCGCGAGGATTGTAGGCTTCATGAAGTCCATGGAGATGAGCAATCCCACGGCGGGGGCGTCATGTGAAGCGGGCGCCGCCGCGGCATGGCGCTCAGTACATTCGCGCCGCGGCGCATTGACCGGGGCTCCCAAGCGGCGAAAGACTACCTGTAACGGCGGAGACAGACGGCGGGGAGAGAACATGCGCAAGTTTGCAGCGGCTGCATTGGCGGCGGTTTCGGTGTTGGCGCTGGGCGCGGCGGCCGTGGCGCAGCAGACGCCGGTGCCGGCTGTCCGCGAGATAAAGGTCGCGGCGGGCGCGACCGAAGTGATCGCCGAGATGCGTGACGGAGCGAAGCTGGCCGGGAATCTTTACCTGCCTGCGGGCAAGGGTCCGTTCCCGTGCATCGTGCAGCGCACGCCCTACGGCAAGGACGCGATGTTCGCGAGCCCGGCGGGAGCGAAGAAATACACGGACGGCGGCTATGCCTATCTGATGCAGGATGTACGCGGGAAGGGGCGGTCGAACGGGTTCTACCAGGCCTTCATCAACGATGCGTTCGATGGCCATGACACGGTCGAGTGGATGGCGAAGCAGGACTGGTGCAACGGGTCCATCGGCATCACAGGCGCGAGCGCGATGGGATACACCTCGTTGCTGGCTGCGACGATGAACCCACCGCACCTGAAGGCCGCGTATGTGGTGGTGGCGCCTTCGACGCGACTGACCGGCGCTTATATTGGCGGTGCGTTCAAGCAGAAGGATTCGGGCGACTGGAGCCGGGGACAGGGCGTGGCCGAGGATGTGATCGCGCAGAGCGCCACCAACTATCCGGCGAGCAGCTACTGGGATCGCACGGAGATCGCCGAGCAGCGCAAGTACATCGACATTCCGATCTACCAGTATGGCGGGTGGTTCGACATCTTCAACGAAGGGAATGTCCGCAACTTCATGTTCCTGCAGCATCAGGGCGCGAAGGGCGCGCGCGGCAACCAGAAGCTGGAGATGGGTCCGTTCGGGCATGGGCCACTGTCTGGCGACATGTCGTATCCCAATAGCGGCGGGATCGGGAATGCGCAGGGCGGTACGGACACCGAGATGCGCTGGTGGGACTACTGGCTGAAGGGCGTCGACAACGGGATCATGAATGAGCCGCCGGTGAAGGCGTACATGATGGCGTCGGCGCGCAAGGGCGCGGTGAGCAACAAGAACCGCTGGATGACCTTCGGCGACTGGCCGCCGGCGCCGGCGATGATGAACTACTATCTCGGCGCGGATGGATCGCTGTCCACGAGGAAGCCTGAGCAGGCTTCGTCATCGAAGACGTACGCGTTCGATCCAAAGAACCCTGTGAAGACGATTGGCGGGGCGAACCTGACGTTTGATCGCGGGCCGATGGACCAGCGCCCGATCGGGACGCGTCCGGACTATCTGCGTTTTCACACCGAGCCGCTGGAGAAGGATGTGCTGATCGCCGGCCCCGTCACAATGGACCTGTGGGCGTCGACGGATGGGCCGGATACGGACTTCGTCGTGAAGCTGGTGGATGTGTATCCGGATGGATACGAGGCGATCATCCTCGATAGCGCGATCCGCACGCGGTATCGCAATGGGCGGATGCCGGACCAGATCGAGATGATGACGCCGGGCGCGCCTGCGATGCTGACGATCGACCTGTGGGACACGGCGCTGACGTTCGAGAAGGGTCATCGCATTGCGGTGCATGTGACGAGCTCGAACTCCCCGCGCATCGACGTGAACCCGAACACGGGCGGCAACCCGGGCAAGGACGCGAAGACGCGGGTTGCGCGAAACACGATCTACATGGATGCGCCGCGGCCGAGCGCGATCCAGCTGCCGATCCTGTATCTGCCGGAATAGGGACAAGTGATGGCTGAGGCCCGGACGTTCGACGTTATTGTGTATGGTGCCACCGGATTTACCGGGCGGCTCGTCGCCGAGCACATGCTCGTGAGCTATGGCGTGGGGCGCGATGTGCGCTGGGCCATGGCGGGGCGGAACAAAACCAAACTGGAACAGGTGCGCAGCGAGATCGGCGCGCCGGCGGAGCTGCCGCTGATGATTGCCGATGTGGCCGATGCCGCGTCGGTGGCGGCGATGGCGAAGTCCACGCACGTGGTGATCACCACGGTGGGGCCGTACCAGCTCTATGGCGAGCCGCTGGTCGCGGCGTGCGCGGAGGCGGGGACGGACTATGTCGATCTCTGCGGCGAGCCGGCGTGGATGGCGGCGATGATCGCGAAGTATGACGCCAAGGCGAAGGCTTCGGGTGCCCGGATCGTGTTCTCGTGCGGATTTGATTCCATCCCGTTCGAGGCAGGCGTGATGTTCATCCAGTCCGAGGCGATCGCGCGTCTTGGAGCGCCGCTAAAGCGCCTTCGCGGGCGCGTACGCAAGATGAAGGGCGGGTTCTCGGGCGGCACAGTGGCGAGCCTGATGGCGACGCTTGAATCATCGAAGCGCGATCCGGCGCTGCTGACGACTCTGGCCGATCCGTTCGCGTTAACCCCCGGTTTTAAAGGGCCGGCGCAGCCTGCGGGTGAAGCGGTGGAGTGCGATGAGGCGGCGGGGCAGTGGGCGGCGCCGTTCATCATGGCGACGATCAACACGAAGAATGTGCACCGTGCGAACTACCTGCTTGGTCATGCGTGGGGACGCGATTTTGTCTATGACGAGCTGCTGCTGACCGGCGATGGGGCGGCAGGCGAGAAGCGCGCGAAGGCGGCAAAGCGGCAGGGCGATATCCAGCAGGCGCTGCTGGGGTTCGGACCGACGCGGGCGTTGCTGCGTCAGTTTGCGTTGCCGAAACCGGGGCAGGGTCCCTCGAAGGAAGATCGCGAGACGGGCTTTTACGAAGTGGGCTTTGTCGGCGAGACGGCTGACGGGCGGACGCTGCGCGCGCGGGTGACGGGCGTGAAGGATCCTGGCTATGGCGCGACATCGAAGATGATTTCGGAAAGCGCGATGTGCCTCGCGCGCGATGTCGGGCGCGACGAGACGGCTGGCGGCGTGTGGGTGCCCGGCGCGGCGATGGGGCGAAAGCTGATCGCGCGACTGGAGCAGAATGCCGGCATGAAGTTCATGCTGGAGAATTGATCAGTCACAGCGGACGTAGTTGAGGCTGTCCCTGCCCTGCTGGTAGAGCAGGCGCGCCTCGTTTTCCGAGGTGAGATCGACTTCGCGCAGGACCTTGTCCGGTCCCTCGACCTGAGCCCTCTTCACGACTGCCCGGCCTTCGGAGAAGCGGATGGCGCTGGGGGCTATTGCGATCCGCGTGAGGCCGCGTTGTCTTGCTCACTCTGCCGGATCGACCGCCCAGCGATGTCGACAGGCGATCGGGATAGGGCCCGGCGTGGTCTGCGATGGCGGGAGTTCTTCGCCAGGCGCGATCGCTTCGTCTCCTGCCTTGGCGGCTGGCGTGGGTTGTACCTCTTCTGCGGGAGGCAAGCTCGCCGCATGCGGACAGGGTGAAAAGCAGAACGGCCGACGTCAGTGCGTATCGTGTCATATAGGCGAAACGGGGCGGGCGATATACGGTGGTTCCGCAGCCCACATGCGAAGGCGGCAGCTCTCCGTGATGGAAAGCCGCCGCTGGCACGTGCTCTACTGAACGCTACGCTACTCTACACTTGCCCCCGCATTTGGGCCTAACTCTACTCAGCGGACCAGGTTCGACCTGAGGACAGGACGTTGCTGGAAGGTGTTTGCGATCTCAATGGCCCTTCTGGGTCGTGATGAAGGTCGCGGAATTACCGATGGCCGAGGCCGAGCCGACGATGGCGCCGGCGCCGTTCGCAGTGATTGAGCCGGTGGACAGGATGTTGCCACCATTGGTCTGCGAGACCGCACCGGTGAGGGCCGCGTCGCCGCATTGCGAGCAGACATAACCGGTGAAGCCGTTGCCGATTGCGGTCGAGGCCAGGACGACATCGCCACGGTCGTAGGACGTGCCGGTGAACTGGGCGTTCGCGTCGACACCGCCGGTGTTCAGCTGAGCGATATCGACGACCATGTCGGAGCCGACATTGGTTGCGAGCGTCGAGTTACCGACGCCGTATGCCGAGATGGAGGTTGTACCGGAGAAGTCCGGCAGCGTGATACGCGTATCGGCCTTCACGTTTGTCGACGACGTCTGGCGGCCGCGGGTCTGCACATAGCCCCATTCGTTGGCGATCGAGGCGGAGTTCGCTGCGGCCGTTGTCGCAGCGGTCAGGCCATAAGCGCGGTTCTGGTAGACGTCGGCGGTGGCTTCGGAAGCAGCGCCGGTTGACGTCTGTTTGTATTGCGCGTTGACCGTCGAGGTCGACGACGATGAGCTCCAGGTGTTGATCGCTGCCGACGCGCCGGCGGCTGTCTGGCCCGTGCAGCAAGCGTCGACGTCGGTGATCGCAGAGGCGGAGTTCGATGCGGATTGTGTGATGGCGACATTGAGGTCGCCATGGTGGGCGGCGGTCGCCGCATTGTTCGAGGCGGCGCTGGACACGGCCGAGAGCGTCTTCGCATTGCGGATGTTCACGCGCGATCGGGCCAGCGCGTCGCCGCCGTCAGCGATCTGCTCAGCTGTCAGATTCAGTGCGCCGTTCATGGTCTGCGCCTGAAGCGTGTTGGCCTGCGCCGTTGACATTGCGTTGGCGTGGGTGACGTCGCCGCCGTGCAGCGTGGCGTAGGCGAAGGTCGCGCCAGACATTGTCTGTTCGGACCTGGCGTCGAGGTCGCCGGTCAAATTCGCGCCGGACACTGAGTTGCCAGCGGCGGTCGCAACGGCCGCGGCCGAGCGGGCGCCGTCACGGGTGACGACGTTGATGTCGGCGACGACGTCGCCCCAGTTGAGCTGGCCGTTGAGCGCGGCAGGCTTGGTGGTTTGCGCGAAGACGGGTGCGGCCAGGGCGGCGGCGAGGCCGGCGGCGGCTGCGAGGCGGGTGATCAGCGACATCGGGGCTGTCTTTCGCGCTTCGGTTTAGGACTTGCGGCCGCGGAGGGCGGCCTTGACGCCTTCGTCACGGCCGGCATTCCAGCGATCCGGATTGGAGCGGGTATCCGTGTCAGCGACCGTCGTGCCGTCGGGCAGCGTGAAGGCGGAGCCTGTGATGGACTCGGGCAGATTCATGTCCGCGGCGTCCTCAGCCAGCGCGCCGCACGGATCGGAGTTCGGCACGCCATAGATGTTGGCGGTCATTTCGAGGACGGCGCGCTCGATGGTGGAGCGGACCGCGAGCTGGATCGGCTCCATCGCACGCTCGCCGATGCCGACGTCGAAGACGTTCCCGTTGGCGAAGTCGAAGATGCCGGCGGAGATTTCGCGACCGACGATCTGCTTCTGGTACGAAATGACGTCCTCGACGATGAGCGTCTTGGTGTTCACCAGGCGCAGATCGACGCCGACATTGATTACGAACAGCTTGAAGCCGGCGCGGCCTTTCATGTCGGCAGCGTCGAGGTCGCCGATGAATGCGTCAGCGCCGATTGAGCGGATGTTCGAGTTGAGTTCGGTGATGCCTCCGACGAAGTAGTAGTCCGAACCGGGGATTTCGCCTGCCAGGATCTGGCGGAATTCCGGCTCGTCTGCGGACGATCCATCGGCGCCGATGAGCCGGTTG
This sequence comes from Hyphomonadaceae bacterium, assembly GCA_049318285.1. Classification (GTDB taxonomy): domain Bacteria; phylum Pseudomonadota; class Alphaproteobacteria; order Caulobacterales; family Hyphomonadaceae; genus UBA7672. The sequence goes on along the minus strand of JBMOGP010000042.1, from coordinate 916 downwards.
TTGGCGTATTTCAGCTCGAGCTCGGAGACCGAGGTGTCGAAGCGTTCAACGAGGCGGGCGCCGGCTTTTGAGAAGGCCGACATCGCCATCAGGGATGCGCCCTGCGTGACCTTGCGGCCGCCTTCCAGGTCTTCCTTGCCGGTGTAATCGAGCACGCGGCCGACAGCGATGCGCGGCGTCGGCTTGCCCGTGGCGCGGGCATAGTTGGCCATGCAAACCAGAGCGGTGGAGTAGGGCGTCGGGTTCGCCGTCACTGGCGCGTTGCCGATCGGACTGGCGTAGAGTCCATCGGCGCCAGAGTAGGGCGTCACGCAGCCGGTGGCCGCCAGGGAGCTGGCGGCGACAGCGAGAAGTTTGAGGCGCGTGATCATTGGAGGTCGATCTTTCCGTTCAGGACGGTGGTCTGGTTGCCGTTGTTGATCTGCGTCGAGTCGACGATGACCGTGTTCCAGTTGCCCTGGGTGATGACGTTGAGCTGGTTGCCGACGGCGGCACCGCTGGCGATGCCCGCGCCGAAACCGGCGCCTGCCGTGGATTGCGACCAGCTGCCGGCCGAGCCGAAGCGGGAAGACAACGAGGACTGGTCCATGCCGGTCTGGATGCGGCCGTCGAGAATGATGCGGTTGCCCGAGGCGTCGCGCGTGTTGGCGTCGTAGGAGGCTTGCTCCTCGCCATAGCCGTAGCCAAAGGGGCGTTCGAACTCGCCGGAGACCTGGGCTGTAGGGCTGGGCGGCTGTGCCAGTGCCGGCATGGTCAGCAGGCCGACTGCACCGCCGACGAGGGCGAGGCCGACAAACGCGCCCATCGCGATAGCGACGATGGCGTTGGGGCTTTTACGTTTGAACGACATCGGCCGACGTATCCCGTTGGTTGAGTTGAAGCTCGGTCCTGCAACCGATGTGCCAGACGCGAGCAG
>JBMOGP010000041.1:0-10676 GCA_049318285.1 Hyphomonadaceae bacterium | reverse complement strand
ACAAAGGTTTCGATCCAGCGTTCAATCGCCGGTGCCTCAACCCGCTCGAACGCGATCGCGACGCTACCGGACATGACCGTGCCGCGATATATCATGGTCGAGATAACGCGACCCTCATGCGCGATCGTACAGCTGCTGTGCTCGCGGCCAGCGATGAAGCGCTGCACGATCGCCGGCGTCGATGGGTCAGGATCGGGCAGGACTGCGCCTTTCCCCAGGATACGGACACCACGTCCCGAGCACGAGAAGACCGGCTTCACGACCACGGCGTCCGCCGCCGCCAGCGCTTGCGCCTCGGGTGTGCCGAGCAGGCAGGTTTCTGGCGTGGCCAGACCCATCGCTGTCGCGACGCTGACAAAGCCGGCCTTGTTGTGCACCGCGAGCACGCGATCGGGTGGCATGGTGAATACGCGCGCGCGCCCGCCGAGCAGGTCAGGCAGGAAGGCGACATGCATCGTCTCCTCGGAGACGGGCACAACGAGATCGACGTTTTCGCGTGCGACAATCTCCGCGAGGGCGGCGAGATATGCAGCAGAGCCCTTGCTCGGCGGGGGCACGGCGAACTCGCGGGCGACATGGCGAGATGCGCCCGTCAGCGTCCAGCCAAAGGGGTCGGCCACGATCACGCGAGATCCTGCGCGACTGAAACCGCGCGCCAGGTCAAGCGCCTTGGGAAGGCGGCCGAGCGTGAGCAGCACTGTGGTCATGCGTCTGCGCGAGTCACGCGCATCATGATCTGTTCGGTTGGACGGGTCGTCAGGCGCGCCGCTGGACGCACGCGCACTGGATCGACAACATGAAAATCAAAGCGGCGGAACATTTCAGCAATCAACAGCACCGCCTCGGTCTGCGCAAAGGCGGCGCCCGCGCAGACACGGGGACCAAGGCCAAACGGAATATAGGCGCCTGAGGTTAGCTCGGCCTCGCGCTCGGGCAGGAAGCGATCCGGATCGAAGACATGCGGGTTGCGCCAGTAGCTTGCGTGGCGGTGCAATACCCAAGGCGCAACCATGACGAGCGCGCCGCGACGAACCTGATGTCGCCCGATGGTTGTGGGAGCGGTCGCGACCCGCGGGAGGAAGGTGATCGGGGGATAGAGTCTAAGCGTTTCTCGAAAGACATTGCGGGTCAGGGGCAGATGTCTGGTGGCCTCTATGGTGAGCGGCTCGTCATCGCCTGCCACCTTGCGGATTTCCGCACGCACGCGCGCGACGAGGTCGGGTTGCTCAGCCAGCAGGAAGAAAGCCCAGGTAAGCGCACTCGCGCTCGTCTCATGGCCCGCAAGGAAAAGCACGCCCAGCTGATCGATGAGTTCCTCGCGATTGAAGGCCGTGCGGGTGAAGTCGTCGCGCGCGGCGATCACCGAGGAGGCAATGTCATCAAATCGTGCGCCGTCTGGCCCAAGATGTGTGTCCAGCAAATCGCCGAGGTGCCGCCGAATTGTATCACAGGCTGCGAGGACGTCATCGCGCTGCGGGACACGCGTCCAGGCCCGGTCCATTATCAGACGACGGATTTCCACCTGGGCGACGCTGCGTTCGAACGTCGTGAAGGCTGCGAAGACCTCATGGGCCGCCCTCGTTTCAAGGCTGGCGCTGAAAACGGTGCGGCAAATGATATCGGCCGTGAGATGGCTCATCGCGAGATCAAGCGAGAAAGTCACGCCATCTCTTGCATGGGCATCGAAGGTCTGCTGACAGGCCTGAGCGCCCTCAAGCATCGAGGGGAAGGCGCGGTTGACCCGCATCATCGTGAATGCAGGATCGATCATCCGCCGCTGGCGGCGCCAGGTGTCGCCTGAGGACACAAAGAGTGAATCGCCGATCAGCGGCGCCAGCGCTTCGACCATGAGATCGCTTTTGGGAAAGATGCCTTCTGGATCAGACAGGACACGGCGCACCTGATCCGGGCGATTGACGATCAGGATGGAGCGGCGCGAGTAACCGAGGGGCCCTATTTCCATCCGATAGGCGTTGGCTGGGAGCAGGCTGAGAAGATCGCCATCACCGCGCAGAGCGACACGCAGCAGCGCCAGCAAAGCAGGTCGCGCCACCGGCCTGGGCGGCGCATAGAGTCCTCGCCCTGCGTCAGGAATTCCAGCCACAGCCTGCATCGTTTGACGTGCGCCTCGGAGATCGAAAGTGTGCGCGTAACTTTACACAGAGATAGTCCAATGCGATAGTCACAACGCTTGCTGGACGGAGAAGCATGGGATGGAGCTGGCAATATTCCACGGCCTCATCTTCGTGCATGTGATTACCGGATCTATTGCCGCCCTGGCGTTCTGGGTGCCTGTCCTGGGGCGCAAAGGCGGCGTCAATCATCGCAGGTGGGGCCGCATTTTCACACGGTGCGTTTTGCTTACGGGCTCCTTCGCGATCGCGATGAGCCTGCTGACGCTCTATGACCCAATGGGCGTGCACCCTCATCTCGTGGGCAGGTTCGACGAGCCGTTTGTCCGCGGGATCTTCGGCTGGCTGATGCTTCACAATGGCATTCTCACGGTCAACCTTGGCTGGTACGGATGGCTGTGCGTAACGAACCGGCGCGACCTCGCCGCCAACCGGACTCCTCTCAATGTTGGACTGCAGTACCTCGTCCTCCTGGCTGCTGCGGTCTGCGCATGGGAGGGAGCGCTGATCGGTCAGCCATTGATGATCGGTCTTTCGATCGTCGGCCTGGCGACGGGCGTCACCAACCTGCTCTTCATCTACGCGCGCAACCCCAGCCCCGTGCAGTGGATGAAGGAGCATCTGAAGGCGCTGGTCGGTGCAGGGATCTCGGTCTACACGGCGTTCCTTGCGTTTGGCTCGATACGGCTTGCCCCATCTCTGGCGCTGCACCCGGCGCTATGGTCCATACCGCTCTGTGTCGGACTTTCGCTCATCATCTATCACCGCATCCGCATCGACATGAAGGCGCGGCTGAGCATCTGGCCCCAGCTGGGGCGGCGGACAGCGCGGGCATCAGACCCTCCCTCACGGTGAGCCTCGGTCGTCGTGTCATTGTCATCGGCGCTGGCATGGGCGGCCTGGCGGCGGCCGCCGATCTGGCGCGAGCCGGAATGGAGGTCATCGTCTGCGAACGTGCTGCCGCGCCTGGCGGCAAGATGCGACAGGTCGATGTCGGAGGCGCTGCCATAGATGCAGGCCCGACCGTCTTCACGATGCGATGGATCTTCGAGGGTTTGTTCAACGACGCGGGCGAACAGCTGGATGATTGCCTCGGCTTGATGCCCGCCGAGACCCTCGCGCGACATGCCTGGCGCGAAGGCGGCCGACTCGACCTGTTCGCGGACATCACGCAGTCAGCTGACGCGATCGGGGCCTTTTCGGGACCAGCGGCGGCCCGCGCCTATCTGGCGTTCTGCGACCAGAGCCGAGCAATCTATCGCACGCTTGCCGGACCCTTCATCGCCTCCGAGCGGCCCTCCCCGGCAAGCCTCGTGGCAAGCCTCGGTGTTGGGGGCTTGCCGGACCTGTGGCGAACGATGCCGATGCGGACTCTGTGGAGTGCACTTGGCGACCATTTCCAGGACCCCCGCCTGCGCCAGCTCTTTGGCCGCTATGCGACGTATGTCGGCGCCTCCCCCTGGGCTGCCCCCGCGACGCTGATGCTGATTGCCCATGTCGAGCAGGACGGGGTGTGGCTGGTCAAGGGCGGCATTCATCAGGTCGCGCGCGCGGTTCAGAGCCTGGCGGAACGCCATGGCGCGCAATTCCGGTTCGGGGCCGAGATGCGGCACATGGTTGTCGAACACGGGCGCGTTGTCGGGATCCAGCTGACGAATGGCGAGCGCCTGAACGCAGATGCGGTGGTCTTCAATGGCGACATCTCCGCTCTGACAGCCAGGGAGCGCCCTGCACCGGCGACGGCGCCGCGCGATCGCTCGCTGTCGGCAGTTACCTGGTGCATGTCAGCGCGAACCGAGGGCTTCGAGCTTGCGCATCACAATGTGTTCTTTGCAGAAGACTACGCGCGCGAGTTTGATTCCGTGTTTCGGCGTCGTGAGATCACAGCCGCACCAACTGTCTATATCTGCGCGCAGGACCGTGGTGAGGCTGGCGCGTTTGTTTCGGGTACGCCCGAACGCCTCCTCGCCCTGATCAATGCACCAGCCGATGGTGACGTCGCTCCGCTTGATGAGGCAGCGATTGCTGATCTTTCCGATCGTGCGTTTGGCCTGGTACGCGCGTGCGGCCTGAACGTGAGACCGGCCTCCGACCCGGTGGTTACGACGCCGAGTGGCTTCAATGCGCTGTTTCCAGCCACGGGCGGCGCTCTTTATGGCCGCGTGAACCACGGCATGATGGGCAGTTTCGCCCGGGCAGGTTCGCGCGGCAGGTTGCCGGGCCTCTACCTGGCTGGCGGCAGCGCACATCCGGGCCCTGGCGTTCCGATGGCGACGATGTCGGGGCGCCTTGCCGCGGCCCGCTTATTGGCCGATTTCGGCCCCGCCCGACATCGGAACCGGCCGATACGGCTTCCGGTCAGCAGCTCCTGAAGATGCCAGCGCCGCCAGCTTGTCTCAGCCAGCCGCAACCCGACTGGCGTGAGGCACAACCTTGTCGAGAATACGCGCCGATGAGATGACCCCTGGAACGCCGGCGCCAGGATGGGTCCCGGCACCCACCATGTAGAGGCCGGCTATCTCTTCGCTGACATTGTGTGGCCTGAACCAGGCGCTCTGGAAAAGCCGTGGCTCCAGCGAGAAGGCGCTGCCATTGAGCGATAGCAGACGATCGCGAAAGTCCTGAGGCGTCAAGATGCGGGAAGTCACGATGCTTTCGCCGAGACCGGGTAGCAGCGTCTCCTCGAGGCGCGCCTGGATCATCGCGCGACACCGCTCTCCTTCCTCGCCCCAATCGGTACCACTGCCCAGGTGAGGTACCGGCGCAAGGACATAGAAGGCGTCGCAGCCAGCTGGGGCAAGCGAGGGATCGTTTGCGGTCGGCCTATGCAGATAGAGACTCAGGTCTCTCGCCAGGATCTTGCGGTAGAAGATGTCCCGCAGAAGCCCTTCATAGCGGGGACCCAGCACCATCGTGTGGTGATAGACATCATCGAACCTGCGGTTGGTGCCGAAGTACCAGACCAGAAGGCTCATCGAGAAGCGCTTGCCGGCAAACTTCCGGTCGGTCCAGCGGCGCCGCTTGTGCTCCGAAAGCAGCTGGGTGTAGGTCCAGCCAGCATCCGCGTTCGAAACCACGACATCACCGGCGATGTGCTCCCCTGAAGCGAGCCGCACGCCGGTCGCACGGCGGGAGGAGACGGTAATCTGGGCGACTTCGGCATTCAGCCGCAGAGCACCGCCCTGCCCCTCGATCAGCCGGACCAGGCCGGTGACGAGTGCGCCTGTGCCGCCCATGGCGTAGTGTACGCCGTGTGTCCGCTCCAGATGTCCGACAAGGCTGTAATAGGCTGTCGTGGACAGCGGATTGCCGCCGATCAGAAGCGGGTGGAAGCTGAAGGCTATCCGGAGCTTGTCGTTTCGGAAATAGCGCGACACGTGGCTGAAGACTGAGCGGTAGCCGCCAAGCCGGATGAGATCTGGCGCGCTTTTCAACAAGGTCCCGATACGGTGAAACGGCTGATCGGCGAGTTTTTCGAAAGCTGTTTCGTAGATTTTCTTGCTGTCGCGCAGGAAGCGTTCAAAGCCGGCAACGTCGCCAGGATCGAAGCGGGCAACTTCTTCACGCATTGCAGCATGGTCGCTGCTGGCGCTGAAGACACTGCCGTCGTCGAAGCGAATTTTGTAAAATGGGTCAATCCGGCGAAGATCGATATCGTCTGACATTCGTCGGCCGCACAGCGTCCAGAGCTCCTCGAGGAGGTAGGGCGCGGTTATGATGGTAGGCCCGGCATCGAAGGTGAACCCGTCCTGTCGATACACGTAGGCGCGGCCGCCAGGGGCATCGAGGCGCTCCAGCACGGTGACGCGATAGCCCCTCGCCCCCAGCCTCACGGCCGCAGCGAGGCCACCAAAGCCGCTGCCGATGACGATGGCATGCCGTCGGTCATCGCGATCGGGCCGGGCGGCAGACTGAGCAGGATTGGATGTCAACATGGGTTTACACTAAGGTCGTCATGCGGACTCGTGCAAGGCGATTGTCTTGCTACGCGTGACGCAGCGCGGCGAGGATCATGTCGACGACAACACCGGGGGCCTCCTCATGGGCGAGATGGCCCAGCCCCGGCGCCGGCACAATCCGCGCGCGCTTAGCCAGCCGCACAACGCTGTCAGCTGTGGTCGGCGGCACGGCGCGATCCCTGGTGCCGACGATGAGCGTTAGTGGGGACGCAAGCCTCGGCAGGTCGCGCCGCAGCGTCTCGAGATCCCAGTGCGCCATCAGGGCGACGGTGGCCTTGAGATGATCGCGGCTGCGGAACAGGCGTCCGTAAAAATCGAGCCCCCGCTCATCAAGCGTCGAACCTGTGCTGCGCATGAGGTCGCTGATCGCGTTGCTCTGCTCTGCGCGATGGGCGAACAGGCCAAGTGAGAGCGGGTTGAAGAACAGTGTTCGCGCGAGCAAGGGCGCGAGGGGACCAAGCGGCCCGGGGAAGGGAAGCAGTGCAGCGTTGATCCCCACAATCGCAGCAGGGGAACATACACGGTCGAGCGCCATCCGGACAGCGATGGCCGCGCCAGCGGAGTGTCCGACAAGCGCGGCAGGCGAAACATCCAGCGTCTTCAGAAGATCGCCCACGGCCCGCGCCACATTCGGGAGCGTGAAGTCGCTATTGCTGCGCGGCGTCGCGGTGAAACCGTGGCCCGGCAAGTCCAGAGCCACAACCTGGTGGGTTCGCGCAAGCAGCGGCGTGACATCGCGCCAGGAGTGCGTGGCCGCGCCCGTGCCATGCAACAGGACGAGCGTCGGGCCCTCGCCCATGACTTGCACATGCCAGCGCAGGCCGCGAACCTCGATGAAGCGGCTTGCCTCGCGGTTGGGCCAGTCGCGGCCCTGCACATTCCAGTCGGGCGCGCGTGTCATCGCCGTGACGGGGCGTTTGCCCGCACCACAGCTGCAACGGCACCGCTGTCGACGAAAGGCAACTGCGCATAGGCGGCGCCCATCTCGGCGGCGAGCTCTTCTGCGCCGGGGCGTGAGCGGGGAGATGTGTCAATGAAGACCGTCGGCAGCGTCGTGGCGCGGAGGCCTCGCGCCGCATCGCGCGCATCCTGCTCCGCGCGCGGCCGGCCGGGTTCGCCGTCGCGACCGACGTTCCCGCGGCCGTCTGTGAGGAACACGATCAGGGGTGTGCGGCCCTTGGCGCGTTCAGCCTGGCCCAGAAGCGACGCCGCATCGATTGCGGTGGCCAGCGGCGTTGCACCGCCACCGGGCAGGTCCGCCAAGGACCGCTTTGCCCGTGAAAGTGAGCGCGTGGGCGGCAGCAGAAGGTCTGCGGCCTTATCGCGGAACACGATCAAGGCGACGCGTGTGCGGGTGACGTAAGCTTCGGCCAGCAGATTCTCGACTGCACCCTTTGCCTCTGCGAGACGCTGCGCGGCGGTCGAGCCGGAGGCGTCGACCACGAAGATTGTCGTCGACTCCAGCCGCTGCACGAAGCGACGAATGCGGAAGTCATTCCTGCGCACCAGCACGCGCGCGGTGCTTGACGCTGTCGCCTCCTGGCGGCGCAGCTTCTGCCATGGCGCTGCTGCACGGAGCGTGGCGACGAGGTCGAGTCTGTCGCCTGTGCGAAGTGTACCGGAGCGCGCGCCAAGCGGCCGGCCGCGGCGCGCAGATTTGGCAGCAGCCCCTGCGCCACCTGAACGTGCAACGGCACGGCGCTCGGCACGGAGTTCGAGGAACTGCGAGAGAAACTCGGGCGGCAGGGCGGACTGGACGGCGGCGACTACGCGGTCGGCTGCTTCATCTGCGGTTGGCTGTTCGGGTGGCGCGCCATCCTCGCCGGCATCATCCGGAGGTGGTGGAGCTTGCTGAGGCGGCGCTTCAGCCGGCGCCATTTGCGCGCGGGACGCAAGCACCAGGCGTGCGGCCAGTTCGAGATCGTCTTGTGTCACCGCAGCGCGTCCTGCAAGTGCAGCGGCGCTTCGTGCAGCCCTGAGCGTGAACAACACAGCACGCATCGAGGAGACGCCAAAGGCCGACGCCGCTGAACAGATCGTCTCGATCAGCTGATCATCGCACGCCTTCATGCACGCGAGGGCGGCACGGGCGGCGAGGATGCTGTCGCGCGTTGGCGCCGCAAGCACGCGCGCACGGATGCTGCTGACATCGAGATGAAAAGCCACTCGCTCCGCGAGCACGTCCGGAGCGCGTTCGTCAGGCTCGATGCCCTCTTCCAGCGCGACAAGGATGAACCGGGAGCCGTCCGCCGCGCGTGCATTACGATCGTTTGAAACTTGTCCCGCATCGATCACCGCAGCGATGCGCGCGCCCGTCGCCGCGGAACACCGCTCAGCCATGGACAGGATCACCGCGCCGCCGTCGCTCTCGCTCAGGAGTCCACGGCTTGCGACCGGCCGGCTGGCGGCCAGCGTTGCAGACAGGTCCAGTCCGCCAAGAAGGCGTTCGTCATCGATATGAGACGGCGCGCGGCGCATGGGCGCGTCGGCGGGAAGAACCGCTTTCAACACATCCAACCAGGCATCGCGCGCCGGCCCCGGAAATCCACGAATGATTGCGCCGCCGAGTCCGGCGGGATCAACAGCAAGCAGCCCAGCAGCGGCCAGGGCATCCGCCCATGGGTCAAAATGCGCTGGCGCGCCGGCGGTCATGCGTCGAAGATTTCGCCCAGCGCGCGCTCGATCCGCGATGCTGAACCTACATCGTCCAGAGGGTTGCGGCGCAGGCGATGCTGAAGCGACATCACCGCAATCTCGCGCAGATGAGATGTCGCGACGGACTTGGCGCCTTCGAGGGCGGCGAGCGCGCGGGCTGCGCGTATCAATGTGAGTTCACCACGCAGACCGTCCGAACCGATCTTCATGCAGAGTGCTGCGGCGGATTCAACCACCTCGTCCGGCAGAGCGAGATTGCCGTGCAGGGCGCGTGCTTTGACGATGCGGTCGCGGACCTGCGCGTCTTTCTTCGTCCATGCCGCGGCGAAGGTTTCCGGGTCGCGGTCGAATGCATCACGCTGGCGCACGACAGCAACGCGGTCTGCAAGCACGGTTGGCGTCTTAACGTCAACGGACAGTCCGAAGCGATCGAGGAGCTGGGGGCGAAGTTCGCCCTCCTCCGGATTACCGGTTCCGATCAGCACGAAGCGCGCAGGATGACGAACGCTCAGCCCTTCCCGCTCGACAACGTTCTCGCCCGAGGCCGCTACATCAAGCAAGAGGTCGACGAGATGATCTTCAAGCAAGTTGACTTCGTCGATGTAGAGAAAGCCGCGATGGGCTTTCGCAAGCAGGCCTGGCTCGAAGCGCTTTTCGCCGCGTGTCAGCGCCTGCTCCAGATCGAGCGCGCCGACGACGCGGTCTTCCGTGGCGCCCAGTGGCAGGTCAACAACAGGCGTCGCCCGTAACTCTGCCTTCACCGCTCCCTTGGCCGTGCGGGAGGGGCAATCCGGCGTGCAGCGGCCAGCGTCGGCCTCAGGATCGCAATGGTAGGGACAGTCCTTCACGGCGCGCATCGCTGGCAACAGCGCCGCGAGCGCGCGGACGGCCGTCGACTTGCCGGTGCCGCGATCGCCGAACACCATCACGCCGCCGATGCCTGGATCGACGGCAGCGATCAGCAGGGCTCGCTTCATCGCGTCCTGGCCAACGATCGCCGAAAAGGGGAAAACGGTGCGCATCAGAATCTGACCGTGCTCAAGGATGGCGCCTGCCGCAAGGGGGGCAAGCGCCCACGAGCCCAGACTTTTCCACTCCTACTTGCTCAACACACTTTTCTTGACGCCGCGCAGGAAGCGCCAGACCAGATAGAGCACGACCGGCACGGACAGCGCGGTTGCAACGATGGGGTCCAGCCAGGGCGCAGCGACTGCGACGCCGTCGAAGGCCACCTTCAGAAGCGACAGCGCATAATAGGAGACCGCGACGATCGAGAGGCCCTCCACTGTCTCCTGTAGGCGGAGCTGCACGCGCGAGCGGTTATCCATCGACGCCAGAAGGCTCACGTTAACTATCTCCGAGGCGACTTCGACGCGCGTGTTGAGAATCTGCACGGTGCGGGCAATCCGCTCGATGGCACCCTGCTGGCGCTCGGCGACGGACACACATGTGCGCATCGCAGGCGCGAGCCGGCGTTCCATGAACTCTCCCAGGGTGGGCCTGCCATCGATGGCCATTTCGTTCCAACTCGTGATGCGGGCGCCGACCAGACCGTAATAGGCGCGCGAGGCGGCGACGCGGAAGTTTGTCTGGCCCGCCAGACGCTCGGCCTGTCCGGCAAGGGCCGCAAGCTTGTTCACCAGGGTTCGGTCAGATTCCACGCCGTTCTCATTGACCACCTGAGCTGCCGCAGCGTCGATCTCGCCCTCGAGCTCCGTCAGCGCGGCCATTGCCTGAAGCGCCAGAGGGTAAGTGAGCAAGGCCAGCAGGCGGTAGGTTTCAACTTCGAACAGCTGTTGCAGCGTGCGCCCGACAAGCGCTTCGCCCACGCCGCCATCTACCAGAACGAACCGGGTAAAGGAATCAGGCCCTGCGCGGAAATCGGTAAACACCTCAATCGCACCGGGGGTGATGCGGGCGGCAACCAGTT